>JAAYTO010000116.1 GCA_012523755.1 Clostridium sp.
TATGCACATGATCTTTATCATGATTCCATTCCTGTAATGTGATGTTATAATTAGATTGTATATACTCAAATATTTCTTTTAATCTATTACTGATAGCATCATCTATTACTTTTCTTCTGTACTTTACTACTAATACTAAAAACAATATAATAAGAACACCGAATGATTATTTGAGTCTAATTGCATATTCTCACCTATCTTATAGAGTTTATTACTGATTATAGTATATCATATAAGAGATAAGATAAATTATGTCAGTCTGCAACTCCTCCCCCACCTAAGAGGTTGGGCGACTTCTTGCAAAGTTCAGTTAAAAGGCTAATCTGTACCCGCCACTTATAGAAATGGGGGACATTTATCGCCTCATTATATCCTCAACATATGCCCTCAAGATTTCGGCTACACTCCATGCCTGAGCAAAGCAGCCTCTAGGTATCAGTGGTTCATTCCCGTCAAATATTTCGGATATGGAACCAAGACATGCATCCTGAAAATGATCTATAAACGGCTCAATAAATTTTATCGCCACTTCCTTAGCCTCAGATGAATAATTATTCACTTTCATGTATGCAGTTATAAATTGACCAAGAGGCCAAGTCCAAACTGTCCCTTGATGATATGCACCATCTCTTCTGTATTGATCTCCGGCGTATACTCCGACAAATTCATCGGATTCGGAAGATAAACTCCTAAGTCCATAAGCCGTATATAGCTCACTGAAAATCTTGTCTACAACCTTCTTAGCCCTTTCACCTTCAATCACAGGATAGTCCAAGCTTACCGCCATTATCTGGTTGGGTCGGACTTTATCATCACTGTGCTCCTTTGTTATGCAATCATAAAGGCACTGCTTTTCTTCGTTCCAGAAGCTCTTAATAAACGATTCCTTAACCTTTTGTGCCAATTCATCATAGCCGGCAAATTTCCGGTTCAAATGCTTCGATAACTCGGACATCACCTTCAGTGCATTGTACCAAAGAGCATTAATTTCCACCGCCTTCCCATGCCTTGGAGTAACTACCCAGTCACCTACCTTTGCATCCATCCATGTAAGCTGTGTATATTTGTCTCCTGCGGTAATAAGGCAATCCTCATCCATTTTGATGCCGAACCGGGTTCCCTTTGTATAGAACTCAATTATCTCCTTTAGCCCGCTATAAAGATTCTTTTCAATAAAATCATAATCCTTGGTATAATCAGCATATTTTTTCGCAGCCACAAAATACCATAAGGGTGCATCCACACTGTTGTATGGCGGTTCATTTCCACCATCGGGGAACATGTTTGGGATGAGACCATCCTTAATGTATTTTGAAAAGGTATAGAGTATTTCCTTTGCATCTTCGAACCGTCTTGTTGAGAGGGTAAGCCCGGTAAAAGCTATCATGGTGTCCCTTCCCCAATCGGTGAACCAAGGATATCCTGCAATTATAGTTTTTGCTTTTGTTGATTTCCGGTGAACAATAAAATCATCCGCAGCCAAAACAAGGCTTTTCGCCAGCTCATCCTTATAGCCTGCCTTATCCATCAACGACTGAAGTCTTTTTAATTCGTTATTGATTATTTTCTGACCATCCTTACAGTCAATGCTTTTCTCGACAGTTCCAATAAATGTAACGCACCTTTGTTCCATTGGTTCAATGTTTATATCAAAGCAACCCGGGATATAGTGGTCTTCGGTTGAGGAAAGACCCCTCTCCCTTTCTATCGCATAGTCCATATTATAAAACCATGTATCGTCTAAATCCTTATATTTTCCTTCACTGCAGTATAAAGAAATATCAATATCGTAAAAGGTAGGCCGAACAGTTAATGTTTTACCTTTGTATTCCTTTGCAAAATTCATATATGTCCTGCTGGAATTAAAATGATAGTCCCTGAAGTTCACTAAAGGAGCAAGCCTTAAGTTTATCTTTCTTGTTCCATTTATGATGCGATAAACCACGGCAACAGTGTTTTCTCCATAAACCATACATATTTCCTTTTCAATATAAACATCTTTCACCCTATAAACGTACTTCGGAAGAAAATTATATTGAAAGCGTTCTAAGTAGTGGTAGCCTTTCTGAATAAAGCCCGGTACTTCATAGGAGAAAAGATTATAATTCTCGTCATCAATGGTAATACTCTCATCAATCTTTGATAATATGAGGTGCCTTGCCACGGGAGGTTTAAGCGATGCCACTAAAAGTCCGTGATATCTTCTTGTATTGGAACCGATTATGGTTGAGGATGAAAAACCACCTATTCCGTTAGTCAAAAGCCATTCCTTCTGTATTCCCTGCTCGTAAGTTCTCCAGCTTGATTTTCCAAAATCCATGTGCACATCCTCCGTATCTATTTTTATCTAAATTAAGACTCTGCCTTCCACAAGGTAGAGTTGCTCTTTTAATACATAGAATTTAAAATTCACTGGGCTAAGTTTTTAAACTCATTCTTATAATAATAGGTCGGCTTTTTTTTGTCTCTACTAAATAGAGTTTTTTCAACTAAATTAATAATTGTTTGTGCCAGCCTTTTAGTATCATGTCTAATATAGGAATTATTTATACAAACAAAATCTTCACCCAAAAGCTCTATGCCTAATTTCCCCATCTCCTTGGTTTCAAGCCTTACTACATCTGCTCCATCAGCCCTATACTTCCTCTTCAAATCCTCCAGTATATCGGCAGTGTTGTATATACAGTAATCAACAATACCTTTAAAAGAGTGTTTTTCTATCGCCCTGATATGTTCCTCCACAGAATACCCATCCGTCTCACCAGGTTGGGTCATTACATTGCACACATATACCTTCAAAGCCTTAGAATCCCTTATTGCCTCACATACACCATTAACCAGAAGATTAGGAATTATGCTTGTATAAAGGCTTCCAGGCCCTAATACAATAACATCGGCCTCATTTATTGCTTCGATTACTTCATCCAAGGGCTTTGCAATCTCGGGCTCTAAATATACCTTCTTAATGGCCCCCTTGTGAAACCTGTTGTGTTCACATATTTTAGACTCACCAACGATCACATACCCATCCTCTAATTGTGCACAAAGCTTAATATCCTGTAACGTAACTGGAAGAACCCTTCCTTTCACTGCCAGAACATCACTCATTCTTTGTACTGCCTGTTCAAAGCTTGAAGAAATACCATCCATTGCAGCAAGAAAAAGATTTCCAAAACTTTGACCTTTTAACATTCCATCTTGAAACCTATACTGTAACAGTTTTTCCATAATGGGCTCCGTATTGGCAAGTGCTAAAATACAGTTTCTGATATCCCCTGGGGGCAACATCCCAAGATCCTGCCTTAAGACTCCAGACCCTCCTCCGTCGTCAGCAACCGTAACAACAGCAGTAATATTTGAGCTGTATACTTTAAGCCCTCTCAACATGGTTGAAAGACCAGTACCTCCTCCAATTGTCACAATTTTCGGGTCACTTTCCAGTCCCTTTTCTTTACAAGTTAAGGCTTCGGTTTCATCCTGTAAAAAGCCAGATTTTGAATTGTTCTTTCCAATTTTTTTAACTGTTCCGTTTGTAAAAATTTGCTTTACCGTGTTTAAAATCCTCATTTTTTGGCACCTCTGCCGTCTTTGTCTATATCCCTATGATCTATAATCACTCTGTGCTCCTTCTCGGAAAGATGTGTAAACAACACCTCTGAAATAGCAACCGATCTATGTCTCCCTCCAGTACACCCTATTCCGATAACAAGCTGTGACTTGCCTTCTTTTATATAGTTTGGAATTAAAAAGTCCAACATATCTTTCAGCCTAACAAGAAACTCGGAAGTTTCTTTAAAGCCAAGAACATATTCCCTTACCGCTCCGTTCTTGCCTGTTTGTTTCTTCATACTGTCAATGTAATAAGGATTCGGGATAAACCTCACATCAAAAACCAAGTCACAATCAATGGGAACACCATACTTAAAACCAAAGGAAATAATATTTATTATGATACTTTCAAAGGTCTTGCCTTCTACAAAAATACCTGTAATCTCCTCCTTAAGCTGTCTTGGTGTAAGATTGGAAGTATCAATCACATGTGTTGCATTTTTCCTGATTTCCGATAATGTCTCCCTTTCCTTTTTAATTCCCTCTATCAGCCTTCCTCCTGTTGCAAGAGGATGAATGCGCCTACTCTCTTTAAACCTCTTGACGAGTACATTGTCCGATGCTTCCAAAAACAAAATTTCATACGCTATTCCAGCCTCTTTTAAATCATTGAGTTCCGGAACGAGATCATTAAATAACTCTCCACCTCTTATATCGATAACAAGAGCAATTTTATTTATTTTCCCTCTGCTTTGAATACATATTTCTACAAATTTACGTATGAGCAAAGGAGGAAGATTATCCACACAAAAAAAACCGATATCCTCCAAATACTTTACAACAAGACTCTTCCCAGCCCCTGAAATTCCGGTAATTATCAGTAACCTCATTTGTGCCTCCTATTTTTTATCTATATAATATCTATTCTTCGCCAACTATTTTAACTTCTGTTTGCATATCAATTCCAAATTTCATTTTTACTGTTGCTTGAACATGTCTTATTAGGCTTATTATATCTCGGGCTGTCGCGTTCCCAGTGTTAACTATAAACCCACAATGCTTATTTGAAACCTGAGCACCCCCAATCTGATAGCCTCTAAGTCCACAATCCTCGATGAGCTTTCCTGCGAAATGCCCCTCCGGTCTTTTAAAAACGCTGCCTGCACTAGGCATATCCAGAGGTTGTTTTTCCTGTCTCCTTTTTGTCAAATCTCTCATTAACGCCTTTATCTCATCTTTATTACCTTTTCTCAATTTCAACACCGACCTTATGACTATACCCGACTGTTTCTGAATAAAGCTGGTTCTGTAGCCGAATTCATGTTCTTCATTCCTTAATACCTTAAGCTCGCCGTCCTTATCCATGTATTCAGTCTCAAATACTACATTTCTCATCTCACCGCCATAAGCACCGGCATTCATTGCAACAGCACCGCCTAATGTTCCGGGTATGCCGGATGCAAACTCAAGCCCTGTAAGGTTATTCTCAAGAGCTACATTCGACAGTTTTGAAAGCAATATGCCGCCGTATGCCCGGATAGTGTCGTTTTCAACACTGCAGCCGTTCAGGTTATCATATATTTTAATTACCGCTCCCCGGATTCCCTTATCGGACACGATAAGATTAGTACCATTTCCCATAACAAGTATCGGAACATTTTCTCTTTTGCAAAGTTTTAAAATTTCACTCAGTTGAAAAATCGATACAGGAGTAACCAGAATATCCGCAGATCCTCCTACTTTAAATGATGTATGTCTCTTCATAGGCTCGTCAATCTTTATATTATCAGAACCAACAATGCCTTCCAACAGCGATACCAAAAGTTGCTTTTCCAATGTCTTCAGCCCCTTACTAATCTATTTTAAAGACTCATAATAGTGCCTTTTAACATAGTCCTATAAATCACGTTCTATAAGTTGCACTGATAATGCAAATTATATTTATAACCTTAGACAAGGTTAACACTCAAAATAATATATCGTATTGTCTATTTTTTCTATTACCAGACACTATTATTCATACTACTATTTTACTTAAGCATCAAGCTATCTAGAATTAAATATGAATTTTATCTTTAGCTCAGAAGGTTCCTTCATAACTCCTCGGTTCAAAGAAAATTTTTCTTACCTCGTATTTATACGTTTTCTTCTCTGTTTAAAATACTCATGGAACTTGTCTGTAGAAGTATTCATAATTAATTCCTCAGGCATTAAAACTTCATCCAAGAGCTTGTATATCCTGTCAAAGCGTCCCACATCAAAACTGATATGAGCATCGCTGCCACAAACAATTCTTACCCCCTGTTTTTTACACTCAATGGCAAAGTCCCTGCAGTTCTCCTCACAACCGGCTCTAACCAAAAAGGAACTGTTGTTAATCTCTATAAACTTGCCATTGTCGTAGGCAGCTTTTACAACCCTCTCAATATCCACCTGAAACATGGTGTTTCCGGGATGTCCAATAGCATCTACATAAGGATTTTTCAACACATTTATCATAGCCTGCGTATTATCTTCTATGGAAGAAGGCTCAATACATATATCATGAAAACTGGCTATGACAAAATCAAGTCTCTTCAAATATCCTTCAGGCATGTCTATATTGCCTGAATAATCAATTATGTTTGCCTCCACACCCTTTATTATCCTCACATCAAATAGAATATCAGGTATAATTCTGAGGTTTCCAAAATGGTATAAGTATGGTGCTCCCTTCATTGCAGGACCATGATCCGTGATTGCAAACATTTCAATTCCCTTTGCCGCAGCCTCTTTTGCCATCTCCTGAACTGTGCTGTAAGCATGTCCACTGGCTATAGTATGTGTATGAGTGTCCACTACGAATCTCAAAACTATTCCCCCATTTTATCTATGAATCCCTTTCATTTTCATTCAAATTTCAACACCGTCTACAAAACCTTCTAGGTTAAAGTGAAGTCTAAAAAAAATCAAAAGCACTACTCTTCGTATGCAGTATTGTTCATTCTATCCTCCATTCTCTCCTTTATAACTCTCGCAGCATTATATCCCATATTCTTTTGCCTGTTATTCATAGCTGCTACCTCAACAATTACGGCAAGGTTACGCCCTTGTCTTACAGGAATGGTAAGGCAAGGAATTTTTATCCCCAGTATATCTATATACTCATCAACCAAACCCAATCTATCGTAATTTTTCTTTTCATCCCAAAACTCAAGTTGTATTACAAGGTTGATATTTTCAGTGACCTTGACCGATCTTACACCATATAGATTTTTTACATCAAGTATTCCAATACCCCTAATTTCAATAAAATGCCTTATTATGTCCGGAGCTGTTCCGTAAAGGGTTTTGTCCGATACTCTCCTGACCTCAACCAGATCATCTGCCACAAGCCGATGACCTCTCTTTACAAGTTCTAGGGCAGTTTCACTTTTTCCTACACCACTCTCTCCCAATATTAGTATACCTTCTCCGTATACTTCGATTAAAACCCCATGTTTTGTAGTTCTTGGTGCAAGCTCAACATTAAGATATCCAATCAACGCACTCAAAAACCTTGAGGTTATATCCTGAGTCCTTAAAATAGGAGTATCGTATTTCTCGGCAACTGCTATCATTTCAGGGAAAACCTCAAGACCTCTTGCCACAACCATACAAGGGAAACCGCATTTAAAAAACTCATCCAAACGCAAATAGCGTTCCTCAGAAGTTAAACCCGAAAGATAAGTAGTTTCTACCATCCCAATAATCTGAACACGGTCTGTTCCAAAATGCTCAAGATACCCCACCAACTGTAACCCCGGTCTGTTGACATCAGTTGATGTCAACACAATATCATTAATCTTGTCATTTCCAGTAACACATTCCAGTGAAAAATCCTTTATAATTTGCTCTAAAGGCACTGAATACATAATTATCCCCCCAGCCCCACAATAATTATACTCCAAAAAACTAATTGAATTTTTGAATTTGAATAAACAGTCTTTTATATTATAACATAGTAGAAAGCATATGATAACAGTAAATAAAATCGTGTGTATTAGACAAACAGAAAAGGTTTAACTGAACTTATAGTAATACTTTATGGAGCGGGTGAAGGGAATCGAACCCTCGCAATCAGCTTGGAAGGCTGATGTTCTACCATTGAACTACACCCGCATAGATACTAGACACCTGTAAAACAGGTTTATATATGTTATACATACTTTGGAGCGGGTTACGAGATTCGAACTCGCGACTTTCACCTTGGCAAGGTGACACTCTACCACTGAGTTAAACCCGCA
>JAAYTO010000117.1 GCA_012523755.1 Clostridium sp.
ATTTTTTTCTCTAAATCCTTGAAATTAACACCGTTTCCGTTTACACTTAGGTTATACATAAATCTACTCCTATCAATGTTTTTTTTCGTCAATTAACATTATACAGGATGATTTATGTATATGGGAGATATCTTCGGATATTTCCTAATTATTTACTTGTCTTGCCAACTATAATTATACTCTAAGGATAATTTCCCGGTGTATTAAATAAAAATATTTTATGAATTAAATTTTCCCCATATTTTTTTTACGGAAAGGATATGACTCCATAATTTTTCGGGTGTAAAATGAAGGGAGTACAGGCGGTTTTTTAGAAATAAAACAAACTCTGCCTTATGGAAGACAGAGCTTTTTATACACATGAAAATCGATCGTGCTGCAATGTCGGCTTATAAGGCTTTATTTGAGGCCGTAGTCCCTGGCCAGTGCTTCAAAGGAGGGTAAAGAGTTTTTGATGGTCTCCGGGCTTACGCAGTAAGCAATTCTAAAATATCCGGGCAAACCAAAGCCTTTACCTGGAACTAAAAGCAGATTGTATTTTAATGCATCCTGGATGAATTTTACGTCATCTTCAATAGGGGACTCAGGGAAGAGGTAGAAAGTACCTTGGGGTTTTATGCATTTAAAACCGAAGGAAATAAGACTGTCGTACAAGACGTCGCGTCTTTTTTTATAGCTTTCAATATCAATGTTTTCATCCAATGAATCGGCAATTACTTTTTGGAACATTGAAGGGGCATTTACATAGCCAAGGGTACGGTTGCAAAATACAAGGCTTTCAATTGTAAGATCCAAATCGGATATCTCAGGATTTACAGCTATATAGCCTATTCTTTCCCCGGGAAGAGCTAGGGATTTGCTAAAGGAATTTACAACAAAGGAATTCTTAAACAGCTTTAGAATAGATGGAACCTTTGCATTGTCATAAACCAACTTTGTGTATGGCTCATCGGAAATCACATATATACTGGTGTTGTACTCTGCTTCTTTTGCATCTAATACTTTGGAGATGTTTGAAAGAGTTTCCTCATCATATATGTAACCCGAGGGATTATTGGGTGAATTAATGATGATGGCTTTTGTTTTTTTGTTAATACTGTTTTTAAGCAAATTAAGATCGGGCTTAAAGCTGCCTTTTTCAGGAGTAACAACTACTGTTTTTCCACCGTGATTTTCAGTGTAGAATACATATTCGGCAAAAAAAGGTGACAACAAAATTACTTCCTCGCCGGGATTAAGAATAGACTTTAAAACGACATTGAGTCCACCGGCGGCACCACAGGTCATAACTATATGTTTAGATGATAGGGATAACCCGGTTTCATTATTTATATGATTTGCCAGCTTTTGCCTTACATCCCCGTGTCCCGCATTACTCATATAACGGTGAATACCCGGTCTGTCTTCCAGTACTATTTTTTTAAGGGATTCCTTTACTGATTTGGGAGGCTCATGATCCGGATTTCCCAAAGTAAAATCAAAAACCTTGTCTGCACCATGTATTTTACGAAGTCTTTCACCTTCTTCAAACATTGCCCGTATCCACGAAGCTCTTTTAAGATTATTTGACACACTTTCCGATAACATTTAAATCACTCCTTGTCTATTTATCGATTTTTAAATTATTTACCATATTTTCATCAGGGGTAACTACAATGGTTTTATAATTATTATAGATTACCATTCCGGGTTTTGCACCACTGGGTTTTTTTACATTCCTTACCTGGGTGTAATCAACTTCCACATGGGAAGAATTTCTTGCCTTGCTATGGTATGCTGCCAGTAATGCTGCCTGAAACAGGGTACTGTCAGGAATGTCATCTTTACCCTTTTTAATTATAACATGGGAACCCGGTATGTTTTTTGTATGAAGCCAGATATCATTGGATGATGAAAGCTTCAAGGTTAATATGTCATTTTGAGCGTTATTCTTGCCAACATATATATAAAGACCGTCGGAGGACTTATATACATGGGGCTGGAAGGTCTCTGACTTTTTCCTGCCCGGCTTCTTTCTTCTTGACTTTAAATATCCCCCATCCACAAGTTCCTGCCGTATTTCTTCAATATCTTTAAGAGAATCTGCGGTGTCAAGAGACTGGAGAACACTTTCAAGATACTCCAGTTCGTTGAAGGCTTCTTTAAGCTGCTCCTGGGTGTATATAGAAGCGGTTTTTGCTTTTGTGTATTTTTTAAAATACCTCTGGGCATTATCTTGGGGAAGAAGATTTTCATCAAGGGGTACAACAATATATTCATTATTTTCACTGTAATAGTTCAATAGAGTAGCCTTTTTTGAATTTTTAGGTATACAGTATATGTTTGCGGTTATAAGCTCACCATAAAGCTTGTATTTATCTCTGTTCGCAACCTCCCTCAGCTTGTCCTGGTGAATAGAAATCTTCTTATTGCAGCGGGCGATGCTGTTGTTTAAGACCTTGACAAGGTCAGCTTTTTTTTGGTTGAGTCTGTTGATGTTATCCCGGGCAGTGTAAAAGGAATCCAGCAGAATACTTATGGATTTGAAGAAATCCATGGTTTCGTACTGGCTCATTTTTATTGCGTGAAAATCCAGAGGCTTTTCACGGCTTTCACTGCTCCATATAATGCAGGGAGAGAATTCGGAATTAGTAATTATTGATATTATTTCTTCCAAAACATGCTTGAGACTTAGAAGTATGTCATCGGAAATGCTTGAAATAGTTGCTTTTCCATCTATTCCAGCACGAAAACATATTTCTTCGCATAAAAGGGGACTAAAGCCCTTTATGTTTTTGAGCAGATAATTTGATATACATACATTTCCGTGATTCTTTGCCTGTTCAATGAAATGTGAAGCATCGAGCAACTGTGGACTTATCTTATCCTGTTTTGGGGGGAAAGTATAGGGCCTTGCAGGCATAACTTCCCGGACACGGCTGATATCACTGTCAACATGCTTAATGGAATCGATTATTTTATTCTCACTATTGACAAGGATTATATTGCTGTGTTTGCCCATTATTTCAATGATCAGTTTTTTCGGTGTAATGTCACCAAGTTCACTTATGCTTTCAATATGTATACTGATGATTCTTTCAAAATCATGAAACTCTATTTCCGTTATTTTTCCTCCCGAAAGGTGCTTTCTTAAAAGCATACAAAAAACAGGAGGATTTGAAGGATTTTCCTTTACGTGTTCTGTAAGATGAATCCTTGGATAGCTTGCATTGGCAGAGAGAAGAAGCTTAAGGTTTTGCCCTTTAGACCTTAAATTTATTATAATCTCATCCTGCTCAGGCTGATATATTTTTTCGATACGCCCACCGATAATGGTATCCGATAGTTCATTAAGCAAACATTTTACAACTACACCGTCGAATGGCAAGTTACACACCCCATTTAATTGTAAGCTATACTTATTTTTCTCAAAAAAATTTTTATATTACATAATTTTAAAAAAACCGTTACCAAACTAATGAATGAAATTACGAGTATGTGGTAACATTTTCATCGTAAAGGAATATATTGAAAAACCCAGACTAAAATAATTATCTAAGTCCGTACGATAGTATATATCATATCACTTTGGAGAAATTTTAACAATAAATATTATAAAGACAGGTATTTATTTCATTACTTCAATACCAAGAATAGTGATATCGTCAAGAAAAGAGTTGTCGGAAAAATCTCTTACAGATTTCATTATCTTATCTGTAACCGATGACAGGGAATCGTTTTTATTGTTATTGAGAAGCTTTAAAAGGTTGTCGATGCCGAATATCTCATTGTTGGAAGACGCCTCAATAACGCCGTCAGTGAATAGCCAAATTTTATCTCCGGGCTCTAATGGATTTACATTGCAGGTATATGTTGAATCCTCAAATACTCCGAGGATGGGACCGGTGGATTCTAAGGGAACAAAACGGTCGGCTTTTACTATATACTGAGTTATATGTCCGGCGGATACAGTATAAAGCACTTTGGTTTTCTTGTCTATAAAACCTAAAAACAAAGAAGCAAATACATTTTGTTCTGTATTGGATAATAGCTGAAGATTAAGGTCGAGAACAATTTCAGGAAATCTTCTTTTATTGATTCCCTGTTTGTAGTTGTACTCAATGTTTTTGAGAAAGCTCTTGATGATTGTTGAAATGACGGCCGCAAGAATTCCGTGGCTGGAAACATCAAAAACATAAAAACATACATAGTCTCCTATATCAGACACATCGTACATGTCGCCACCAACGGCATCACAGCTTTTATATTTCACGTCAAAGTTAAAGCCCTGTATATGGGGAAGACTTTCGGGAAGCATATTTAGCAATATTTTTACGGCAGAATCATGAAGTCCGTGTAAATATTCTTTTTGCTCTAAAAGCTCCCGGGTCATTCTCACATTTTCCAGAAGAAGATTTTTATTATTAAGGGCATTGTCAACGGCAATTAGGAGTTCTTCGGCTATAAAGGGCTTTTTTATGTATCCGAATGCCCCTTCCTTAATTGCAAGAATAGCATTTTCCATATCATCATGTTCAGCCAGAACCATTACACTCAAGTGGGGCAAAATTTTTTTGACTTTTCGTAACAATTCCATTTCAGAGTTTATTAGAAGTTTTGTGTCAATGATGACAATGTCAATGGTGTTGCAGTATTTATTAAAAATGTCAAGACCTTCTTCACTGCCAAAAGCAGTAATTACTTTATTATTTTCACGCTCAAGAACAAATTTAATTCTTTGCAGTATTTCATTTTTTTCATCAATTGCAAGAATTTTAGCCATTAGCATTTACTCCTCGTTGGTGTTATATATTATTATATCAAGTTTATTTTAGTAAAAGCAATAATTCTGTGTTGTTTATTCATATGCAAACTTAACCGTATTTTCAGGCGATTTATGAAATGCTGATAAATTATTTTTAAAAACATAATGCATAAAGTTATGTTATAATATATAATCGTATAAAGTGAGGCAATACTTGAGTAATAGGTGATGAATATGGTTATTGGCGTTTGCCGCGTGGTTTTATATATAAATGAGGGGTTTTCTTTGAAAGAAAAAAGGCATATTATAAAAAGCATTATACAAAGGCTCAGATCCAAGTTTAATGCATCTGTTGCGGAGGTGGATCTGAATGATAAATGGAAGAATGCAGTTATTGGCATATCCTGTGTTTCGAATGAAGCGGCACATGTAGACAGTATGATGGCCAATATAGTAAATTTCATTGAAAATGACGGCAGGGTTGTGCTGACTGATTACAGCACTGAAAGTATATATGTGGATTAAAGTTTAGAAATTTCATTGAAAAGGTTATTGAAATTTCATTGAAATTGTATTAAAATATTCTTTGTGGCACATACTTTTGGGGCTATGGCGCAGCTGGGAGCGCGCTTGAATGGCATTCAAGAGGTCAGGGGTTCGATCCCCCTTAGCTCCACCAATCATAAAAGCCTGTTGGATTTATTCCAACAGGCTTTAATACTTTTTTGAGACAGTTCCATGGAACTTTAGAGTCATTTCAGGTTTTGTGAAAGGTTCTCAAGTTTTGAGGTGTCAATACGCTGTCCATCCAGAGTTATATAGATGTCCTGACCGTTGTGGGTTTCCTTAAGGCGGATGGTATTAACCTCAACAAAAGAATCCATTTTGAGATTTTTCACTTGCTCAAGGGTGGCTGCATAGAGCTCATGGGATCCCTTGGCTGAACATGCATCACATGTGCAGAAAGTTATCTGCCGTGTCACAAATGCGGAATTGGCCTTCTTTCGAACGGTGCCACAGCGGATATCACCATTGGCAGCATTATAGCTGGTGTGCAACAGTTTATGAGCTAGTGGTGAATTAGCTTCCCCGTAGAAGTTCTTGTAGAGATTTAAGATATCAGGGTTTTCCTGGGATTTTCGGTAGGTGGAGGTCTTGTCAATATCAATCAAAACCTGCTGACGCTGTTCGAGGGTACCCACCTTCTCCGGTACCGGGTGACCGGCACCGCAAATACAACCTCCCGGGCATGCCATTACTTCAATCAAATCATAGCCCACATCTACCCCTTGAATAATCTTTTCCACGATGGGTTCCACATTATGCAGACCACTGATGACAGCTACGCGAACGGTTGTACCGTTGGCTTGAACTGTTGATTCCTTCAAACCGGCAAAACCGCGAACTTCTTCGAAATCCAAGTGGTCGGTCATTGCTTTACCTGTCAGCTTTTCAACAGCCATACGAAGGGCAGCCTCTGCCACACCACCCGATGCTCCGAAGAGAACACCAGCTCCCGTTACTTGCCTGTAAGGTTCATCAAATTCCTGAAGTTCAATGGATGATGTATCAATGCGCCTAAGCTCAGCCATATCTATCATGTCGGTAGAGGTCAAAACCGCATCTACATCACGGATTCCATCGGGTGCAAATTCAGGACGGGCAGCCTCATATTTTTTAGCAATACAAGGAACGATGGACACCACGTACAGATCTTCCTTATTGAGACCTGCCAGCTTGGTGTAATGATTTTTCACGGTAGCCCCCATCATCTGCTGCGGTGATTTACAGGTAGATAGATGGGGAATGAGTTCCGGATAACGCCGCTCAACGAAGTTTACCCATCCGGGGCAGCAGGAGGTAAACTGCGGCATAACACCCTTATTAGCCACACGGTTCAGAAATTCAGTGGTTTCCTCCACAATGGTTAAGTCAGCCGCAAAGGAGAAGTCGAACACCTTATCAAAGCCGAGCTTCTTCAAAAGGCCTGCCATAAAGCTGGAAGCCTTATCAAAGGGAATACCGTATTGGGAGGAAATGACGCTTCGTACAGCGGGTGCGACAAAGGCAACTACAGTCTTGGAAGGATCATTGATGGCTCTAAAGACTTTGCCTTTTTCACTCTTTGCTTCTAGTGCACCACAGGGACAAGCATTTACACATTGTCCGCAGCTGACACAATCGGTCTCCTGAAGGGGAAGACCACTTCTGGTTCCTACCAACTGACGGCCCTGCTTCATATAAAAGGCGAGGACATCGGGACCTTCAACCTGTGCACAGGCGGCAATACAACGGCCACAGGAAATACATTTATTGTGGTCTCTGATGATAAATGGATGGTCGTCCACAATAGGAATATAGGGTCTGTCATGAATCGGTTCTTCAAACTTAATATCATGGGCAGATGCCTCAATCCTCAAATCGCAGTCATAGCGTTTGTTGCATCCGCATCTTAAGCAGCGGTGGGCTTCCTCGCGAGCAGCTTCTTCGGAAAGACCCAGTTCAACTTCATTAAAGTTACCTTCTCTTTCTTTAAGCTCAATAGAAGGCATCTTAGCACGCTCCAGCTTGGGGAAATGCTCAAAATCCCATTTCGGGAGATCCTCCATAGAACCTCTGCTGCAACTGTAGTCCACATGGCTCTCCTGAACATATCCCTTCATGAGGAAGCTATCCATAGCTTCGGCAGCACGACGGCCGGCGGCTACAGCCTGAATGACTGTTGCAGGACCTGTGACACAGTCTCCTCCAGCGAAAATATTGACTTCAGAGGTCTGTGAGGTCTTACCGTTTATCTCAATATCGCCCCATTTGTTCAGCTTAACAGGGAGGTCGTTATACAGGAATTGTGTATTCGTACTTTGACCGATTGCACCGATTATGGTGTCGGCCTCTATTTCAAAATCGGTACCTTCAATGGGTACAGGACGACGACGGCCTGAACGGTCAGGTTCTCCGAGCTCCATCTTGATGCATTGCAGCTTCTTCTTTCCATTTTCTAAAACAATACTTGTAGGTGCCATTAAAAAGAGCATTTCAACCCCTTCATGAAGTGCCTCTTCAACTTCATAAGGCTCAGCAGGCATTTCGTCACGGGTTCTGCGGTAGATAAGCTTAACCGACTTAGCACCTTTTCTTTTGGCAACGCGGGCACAGTCAATGGCTGTGTTACCTCCGCCGATGACTGCAACATTGTCACCCAACTGAACATCGGCTTGCTTGGTGACCTGTTCCAAAAATTGGACACCAAGCCATACACCCGGGAGATTTTCTCCTTCAATATGCATTGGGGTAGCTCGCCATGAACCAATGGCCAGATAGACGGCATCAAAATCCTTCTGGAGATCTTCAAGACGGATATGAGTACCCAGAGCCTTTTTAGTCATAATCTTTACACCAAGGTTCTTTATAATGTCGATTTCCTTGTCAAGAGTTGCCTTCGGCAGACGATACTCGGGAATCCCATAACGCATCATACCTCCAGCATAGTGCTGACGTTCAAATACTGTAACATCGTGGCCATTGATGGCACTGTAATATGCACATGTAAGACCTGACGGTCCGGCACCCACAATGGCGATACGTTTCCCCGTAGAGTCTTTCTTTTGGGGCGTCCAAGGCTCTTCCTGAGACATATCCCAGTCAGCGATGAAACGCTTGACATTGTTGATAGCTACGGGAGAATCGACCAGATTGCGTCGACATTGAGCCTCGCATGGATGCGGGCATACACGACCACAGGTAACAGGAAATGGATTGCGGTCTTTGATTACCTGAAGAGCCGCACTGAAATTACCGTTTGCTGCATGATGCAAATAAGCCTGGATATCAATATTGGCTGGACAGGTCATGACACATGGGGCGACACAGTCCGCGTTGTGATCCGATAGAATCTGCTCCAGGCGGATCTTACGGTAGCTTTTCAGCCTAGGGCTGTTGGTAGTGATTACCATACCCTCCCGGATAGGCGTCTGGCATGCTTTTACATCCATTTTTTGTTCGTTTTCGCCTACCTCTACCAAGCACAAGCCACAGTTTCCGTTTGAACGCTCAAGACGGATATCATAGCAGAGATGGGGAATATGTATATCCTCTTGGAGCAAGGCCTGGAGGATGGTCAGATTATCATAGACTTCCATTTCCCGGCCGTTAACAATGACTTTAATCCGTTTGTTTTTTGTGATGACTTTCATTTTATTAAACTCCTTCTTATGATGTGTGATATTTTTCATGATGAAACAACAATAGAACCTTATCAATTATATCAGAAATATTGTTATTTACCACTATATAAAGCTCATAAAATTGCTTTTTTAGACAAAAAAATTTAGTTTTTTTGATACTTCCTATACCGTTCTTGCTTTATCAAAGGTAAGCGGAATTCATTTTTTCATCACTTTTTATGTTAAGCTGTCGAAAGGAATACGGCTGATGAAAATCTAGCACGCTATGGTGAATCGGCAATATGGAACATGATAGGTTTAGTCAGCATATTATATTATGGAAACTAATAAACCAGGAGGTTAATTATGAAAGCAAAGAATATTTATATTTTTGCATCAATTATATGCTTGTGTTTTCTATGCTTATGTTCCATGACAATTACAACATTTGCGGTTTCTCCCAATGCGACACTTATAGTAGACGGAAATGAGGTTGAAACTTTTCTATCTGTACAAGGGGCTGTAGATGCGATTGATTCTACCTCCGGAAATAACTTTGTTATTGAAATAGCAGAGGGAACGGTTAGCGATGCAGTTTATATTTTGCAGATACCGGACAAAAATATAGTTTTGCGACCGAAGCCTGGGGCATCTGTCACATTTACAAACACAATTACGATTGATGGAAACTCAAATTATTACGGTTCAGAAACTTTGCTGATTCAAGGCTTTAATTTTGATTTTACCTCAGGAGCTTTCGAGAACTGTATTCATTTTGCTTTAGTTCCATCAAGAGCAGCAATGGATCCACCACCATTAAGCTATCCTCATAACATCACCATTAACGGTTGTACTTTTAAAGGCGTTTATGGCACAACAGTGGCGGTTCAAAGTTTGCGTGGCGGTTCAAGAAATATTGCAATAATGAATTGTACCGCTACCGACATTCACAGTTTTGCACAATTAAAGGCTGTAGCGGGTTATGCATTCATTCAAAACTGTATAGTAAGCAATGCTTCTGAGGGCGGAGTAAACTTCTATGGAACAGGATACTTAACTGTTGACAGCTGTAAATTTGATGTAGTGGGCTATGCGGTTCGCAGCGGACAAAATGATCCTACTTTGGCTCCTATATTACAGGGCTCTGTAAATATCAATAACAGCATATTAAATTCAAATTCATCGGAATTCGGTACAATTGTTTTGAGAGGCGAAAGCTCTAATAATATCAATATTTTGCATTCAATTTTAAAAAACGAGAGTGCCGGTGGAGCGGTCATAGAAAACTTATATTCGGATTATGAGGATGAATACGATATTGATGTTGTAGAGTCGGATCTGACGGGAGAAATTACCAATATTAATCTTTCAACCATAAATACCATCGATGACCCAAATATACCCAATGAACCTGTTTCTGTAATAGATGAGCCAGAGGATCAGGTCAGGAACTTGATTTTATTTATTTTATTAATTCCGATTTTAGTTATAATTCTGGTCATTCTGGTAATTGTTTTAGCTATTTTGATTGTTAGGCTTGTTATTAGATTTGTTAGATTCCTTATCGGTTTATTTGGCAATCCATGAAGGAAAGATCGCAGCAGATGCTGTTGAGTATAAAATAAAATATAAAGATAGCACTCACCAAAAGGTGGGTGCTGTTTTTGTAGTGGGATTTCACGAAGTGAAATGATCAAAAAAGAAATGGGCTTGATGTTGAAAATATTGTAACACTTTTTAAATTCTAGAATATTATATTACTGTTGATAAATAAAAATGAAAGGGTGGATTTGTATGGAAGAAGATAGAGGTTTTGCTTGTGGGTTTGGTAATGATTTTATATGGATAATTTTCGTAATTTTGATTATCCTGTGTCTGTGTCCTGGAATTTTTGGCGGTTGTGGATTCGGCTGCAAGAACTAATATCTTTCTATTGCAGCAATAAATTTTGCTCTAGTCTTGTTTTGGAGGAGATCTGTTAATCTTACATATTGAGCAACATGAAAAAGAAAGAGGAGACTTTTCTCCTCTTTCTTTTTGTAATATGAATATTACTGGTTATGCAGGTGGTATTTGTTTTACAAAAACAAATGGTTGAACAAAGTTCAACCATCTAAATGCTGAAATTACTATTATGGATTAACAATAACACGTTTTTTCATATTTTCATATATGCTTTTGTACATTTTGAAGACTTTGGCAGGATTCGAGACGTTACAGTTCATATCCGGGTGATACTTTTGAATTACGCCGTTCCAACCAATCCTTAGTATTTCCTCCTGAATTTCATTAAACTTAGTAATCAGCTCTTTGTTGCGTTGTGCTGATTCCATAAAAACTCCCCCTTAATAAAATGCTTTATATAAATATTATCTAATACGTTAGTTGTGTAGTGTGTTTTGTTGGGCTGATAATTAAATTATAGCACTAGTTTTAATTATTATCAAGATAGCTGTGATGGTATGAAAAGATTTAGTGTATGGAGGTCTGATGGTACAAAAACAAAGCCTAAGAAAGATTATTCCTAAGCTTTATTTAATATTATTAAGCTTTATTAAATATATTTATTTTCTTTTTTTATTCTTTGCTTTTATACTTTCAAGCCTTTTATTAACGGAACGCATCATTAAGAAATATGAAAGAGCCAAAAAAGCAATTGCTGCTAATAAATAAATTATTGTTTGTGCCAAACCAGACATAATATATCTATCACCTCCACTGATAATTGAAATTTTACCACACATCAAAATTTTTATCAATAGCTTTGGTTGCGGCATACGTATATTGAATAAATGCGAAGATTTTTTCCATATTTTTTTGCTTAAATAATATGCAACTTTGCGGAAGGGCGGCATGAATTTTTTATCACTGATAAAATCTGTCCCTTTAAGAAAAACTATATTATTGGCGATAAAGCAAATTAGATTTTCAATAATTTTTAATAAAAAGTTAACGGTGGGGATTTGATTGAGAACAATAGTAATACTTGGAGCAGGTTTTTCTAAGAATTCCGGACTTCCTGTGCAAATAGAAATACCTGCTTTATTGATAAAAGAAAGTGGCAAAGACAATTTTGAAAGTGCTGTATCCGGTGTGCTAAGAAGGTTTATGGAGGAGCTATTTTGTTATGGGGGAGAAATATATCCCCAATTGGATGATTTGCTTACCTGCATCGATATATCTATAAGTTCAGGGCATCATCTCGGAATAAAGTATTCTATTGACCACCTGTGGGCTATCAAAAGATTTTTGGTCTATAGGGTATTTTCCATTTTGGAGGGGAGTTTCCGGTATTCTAGCGATATAGACAGATTGGTGAGGTTCTTTGTTGAAGAAAGATTTAAGGACACAGGTTTTTTGGTACTAAACTGGGATACCGTTCTGGAAAGATATATTGCCGGAATTAATCCTGATATTGCTGTTGATTATTGCAATAACGGCAGAAATTTAAACGGTGATAGGGATAATACAGGAAAAAAGAAAATAAAAATAATAAAGGTACATGGATTGTCTAATTGGCTTTACTGTAATAATTGCAGGACTTTATTAAATGATACGGATTGCAGTATAAGACCAATAGGGAAGGCGGGTTTTAGAAAAGAAGATTTTGAATTGTTTGATGAAATGAAGGGTGTTATAAATAAAAATGAGCTTTCAAAAGGCACAGCATGTAATATATGTCAAGACAATGTATCGGCACATATAGCAACCCAGTGCTATAGAAAGCCCTTTAGAAAGAATACTTTTCCGCTGGTATGGGGCGAAGCTGAGAAAATGCTTACAGATTCTCAAAAGTGGGTTTTCATAGGATATTCTTTGCCGCAGGCAGACTATGAATTCAAGCATCTTCTTAAAATATCCGAGCACAAGCTTGCACATAAAAAGAGTAAAGGTCTTTCCATTGATGTTGTTTTGCTTCACAGTAACAATACAATTATGAAGTATAAGAGTTTTTTTGGAGACAGAATAGAAAGGGTTTTCAATGGAGGAATAGATGAATATATAAACTACTTGTCTTTTTTTAATAAAAAGTCTTAATTATTTTTAAAAATAATGCTATAATACCATATTAATTAAGATAATAAGGAGAATAGAATTGAACATTAATATTAATAATGCAAAATATGAGCTTACAGCTGTAAAACCTAATCAATACCCAAAAGGTGATAAGCCGGAGATTACTTTTGTGGGAAGGTCTAATGTAGGTAAATCCTCACTCATTAATTCAATGCTAAACAGAAAAAATCTGGCGAGAGTCGCAGCAACTCCGGGTAAAACAAGGGTTATAAACTTTTATAACATTGATAATATATTATATTTTGTGGATCTACCCGGCTATGGCTTTGCAAAGGTATCAAAGTCGGAAAGAGAATCATGGGCATGGGTTGTGGAAACCTATTTGAAGTCAAGAGAACAACTTAATCTGGTGGTTTTGCTTGTGGATATAAGACATTCTCCAACTGCTGATGATGTACTTATGCACGAATGGCTTAAGAGCAATGACATACCTTATTTGATTGTAGCTACAAAGGCTGACAAGGTTCCCCGTTCAAAAGTGAGGGAAAGGGTGTGTGATATAAGAAAGGTACTGGGGCTTTGTAATAGCGTTAAAGTTATACCTTTTTCATCGGAAACGAAGCAGGGGAGAGAGGAGCTTTGGGAAGAGATTAAGTTACAACTGGGACATAAAACCAACGAATAGCTTACAATATGTTAAAATTTGCATATGATTTAGAGGAGAAACATTGAATAATATAGAAATTACTTTATTATTGTTTTTAATGTAAAAAGTAACTGATAGCAAGGGTGGGGTTGAATGAATCAAAAAGTGAAGTTCGTTTTGAAGATTATACTAGCGTTTGTAGGAACGTTTATCGGTATAATATTGGCGTTGAGGCTTTCGATTTTTGTGGCTCCGTTTATAATTGCTTTTTTTGTTTCTTCCGCAATTGAGCCATTAATCAATTTTTTAATCAGAAAAGCTAAATTTTCTAGGAGGCTCGCGGCAATAGTTTCTTTGCTTCTGGTCGTATCGGTTATAACAGTGCTGATGCTGTTATTAATTTCGAGGCTTTATAATGAAATTGTGAGCCTTACAACTGAACGGCCGCAATATTTGGTTGAAATATACCAGAACATATCGGCAGTTATAAAAAGGGGTCTGAATGCTTATTTCGATCTTCCCGATGGAATTACTTCCAGTATTACCAACATGCTTTCAAACCTTTCCCAATCTATATCAAAAGTAGTTGATCCTTTCGTGAAAGGGCTTTATAATACAGCGGTTTCGATACCGCAGATACTTATATTTATACTTGTTACGATTCTGGCAACCTATTTTCTTTCAAGCGACAAAGACAGAATTTATGAGTCTATTAAGCATAATGTGCCGGAGCAGGTGCTTGAAAAAGCTATAAGCATAAAAGACAATATTTTCATGGCGTTTTTTGGCTATGTAAAAGCTCAGATTATTTTGATGTTTATTACCTTTACGGAGCTCTCCATAGGATTTTTTATTATAGGAATGAAGCATTTTCTTCTTTTAGCATTGGTTATAAGCTTTATTGATGCATTTCCTATACTAGGCACAGGCGGTGTGCTGATTCCCTGGGCGGTATATGAGTTTTTAACCAGGGATTTCAGGATGGGTGTATCCCTTATTATATTGTATGTAATAGTACTTGTAATAAGGCAGTTGATAGAGCCGAAGATACTTGGACAGCAAATCGGGCTTCATCCCTTGATTACGCTGATGTCAATGTATTTAGGAATGCAGTTTTATGGAGTGGCCGGCTTTATTTTAGGTCCTATAATCGTATTACTGTTTAAGAATATAGTGTCCGGATTTATTAAGCAAAAGAATATCAAAGAGATTATAAATGAGTTCAATAAAAAATAGGGTGCATATTATTCATGCAAAAAAATATGGAAGGAATATTGTGAAGCGGATTATAGAGCCTGTTAATACGGCCAAAAAGGGGGGCGAGCACCTACCTTTGCGAAGCAAGTTTTTCCTGACCCACAAGGAGTATTTACAGGCTCTAGACTTGTGAAACTAAAGTTTTTGAAATATTTCCTCACGTATCGGTTTTAAGCTCTTTTCCTAATTTTTTTATTGCTTTTTTTTCAATTCGTGAAACATAAGATCTGGATATGCCCAACATTTTTGCTATTTCTCTTTGGGTTTTGCTTGTTCCGCTTATAAGTCCGTATCGAAGTTCTAAGACCAACTTTTCTCTCTTTTTTAACACTTCCTTCATTTTGTTATACAGGCGTTTTACCTGCATCTTTAGCTCAACTTCTTCAACTATTGATTCTGATTCATTTCCAATAACATCGATAAGTGTTATCTCGTTTCCGTCACGGTCTGTGCCTATAGGATCTTGAAGTGAAACTTCGCTCTGTATTTTTTTACTAGACCTGATCTGCATTAAAATTTGGTTTTCAATGCATCTTGCTGCGTAAGTTGCCAGTCTTGTACCTTTTTCGTGATTGAAAGTGGCAATAGCCTTTATTAGCCCTATAGTACCAATGGAGATAAGGTCATCGCACTCATTTGAGGTAGAGTTGTATTTTTTAACGATATGTGCTACTAGCCTCAGGTTTCTTTCGATAAGAATATTTCTTGCCTCTTCATCCCCTTCCTTGAGAAGCTTTAAATAGTATTGTTCCTCTTCATGGGTTAATGGCTGGGGAAAGGAGTTGACATTAGAAATATATCCAAAAAGAAAGAATATATTATTAATTATCTCTATAAAAGAAGAAAAAAGTAAGCCAAGCAAGATAAGGCACCTCCATAAATAGGCTACCTTATAATTATATGCTGCACTTGAGATATGGGTGCAAGTACAATTAATATCCCATTATTAATATATTCTTTGCAATTTCTTCAAAAATTGGGGCGGCTACACTTCCGCCACTTTTTCCGTTTTCAATAAAAACACAGACTGAGTATTTTGGATCCAGCCGGGGAAAATATCCTGCGAACCATGCGTGTACAACCTTGCTGCCGTTTATGTACTGACCGGTTTCCGCACTTCCTGTTTTTCCACCGGCACCGCCGTACTTATCCAGGTTGGCTCTAGTTCCTGTGCCACTTACCGTTACTTCTTCCATAAGCTGTTTTATGCTGTCGCATACGGTTTTTTCGATTATTCTTTGTCCTTCGTTTTTCCGTATAACCTTTACTGAATTTCCCTTTGAATCGACAATGGAATCCACAATATTAACCTTGTTCTTTATACCTCCGTTTGCGATGGTTGCAACCATATCGGCAACCTGAAGGGGAGTTGCCATAACATCTCCCTGGCCTATGGCTATGTTTGCGGTATCCCCGTAAGTTAAATAATTCGAAGGGTCGGGAAGGTTGCCCGGGGACTCGCTTATACCCTGAGCATCAATCCCTGTTACACTTCCAAGACCGAATTTTTTGGCTGTGTCGATAATGGTATCAGGCCCTATCCTGATTCCTAATTCAATAAAATATGGGTTACAGGAGGAAGCAAAGGCTTCATGAAGGTCTATTAAACCGTGACCACCTCTGGCATAAGCCGAACACCTGAATTCTTTGTCTCCTAAGGTTACATACCCGGGACAAAAATAGTGCATAGAAGGGTTCAGGTTTTTGCTGTAGGCACTTGCAAGGTCAATAATCTTGAATATGGATCCGAGGTTGTAGGAGGCGACAGCACGGTTAAAAAGCTCATTATCAGAACTATCAAGATATTTGGCAACCTCATTGGGATCAAAATCCGGCTTGCTTACCATTGCAACGATATCGCCGGAAAAAACTTCTTCAATAACCACTGCACCCTTAAGATCGTACCTGTCCATAACTTCCTCTGCAATTTTTTGAATATTATAATCAATGGTCAGCTTTATATTCCACTGTTCTTTGTTGTTTTTAGATTTTATGAACCTGTAGCCAAGACCGGGAAGAAGATTGTCCTTTGCATCGGTAACCACGCCTACGCTGCCGGGAGAACCGCACTTTAGATACTCATTATAGGCTTTTTCTATACCGATTTCCCCAGTTAAATCAATTTTATTAAGATAGCCGAGCACATGCTTGGCAGATGTAGTACTGTCATACCTTTTAAGCGAATTTACAAAGGATATGCCAGGGATATTTTCCTCTTTAAGCCGGTTTTTTTTATCTTTATCCGCTTCAATTATTATGGGCTCTGTTTTTATTTCAATCCTTCTTTTCAGGTCATTATGGTCAAGAACAAGAATGTCCGAAATCTTAAGGATATCATCGGTGTTTTTCCTCAGTTGAAGGGGTTTTATTACCACATCAAATTTTTCGTTTCTATTGGTAAGAGGAATGAGATTTCTATCAAGTATATTTCCCCTAGAGACGTCAACGGGAAGGGATGAAATTTTTTGAGCAGTGGCCTGCAGGGTAAGCTTTTCTCCTAAAAAATACTGTATGTAGATTAATCTTATAATAAGCAGAAAAATCGTCAGTGTAAATACAAAAAGAATAGTTTTGTGTCGTCTGATGGTCATAGTATTCTCCTCAAAATATTAGTGAATACTATAATTTTTCCATTAAGTTGGGTGTTTTATACATTGAAAAGTAGATTAAATCATTGACCCAAGGAGTATTTGCAGGCTCTAGATTTGAGTAACTTAAGTTTCTGGAATATTTTATCTTTACCTTTATTCAATGTTCCATCACAATCTTGGGGTTAGGGAAGGGAGGGGGCACTTTTTGTATGTGAATAAAAATGTGGAAGAAACATTTTTATTCACATTTTTAATGCACCGCCTACTGAGACTTCTTTCTAAGAATTGTATATTCTCCAACCTCTTCTTTCATGGGCATATATACAGTCATTTGAGGATGGGGGGCAACATCGATTTCTTCACCGTCGGCATTTTTCATCCATTCAATCCTTTGGACAAAAAAGTCTCCCTTCGGGTTTAACACTTCGATTTCTTCACCTTTGTACATCCTGTTTCGCTGCTCAATTGTGGCTATTTTCGTAGCTTTGTCGTATTTTTGTACAACTCCTATAAAATCATATTCCCGGATATAGGAACTGGTGTTGTAAATTTGAGATTGGGAATCGGGCTTGTTGAAGAAAAAACCCGTTGTATATTCTCTATGGCTTGCCTTTGATACCTCTTCAAGTAATTTGGGATCTAAAACAAAGTTATCCCTGTTTTGATAATAGGAATCCAGGACTTCGCGGTATGCTTTCACAACTGTTGCCACATAAAAGGAGCTTTTCATGCGGCCTTCAATTTTAAGGCTTGATGCTCCGGATTCAATAATCTGCGGAATATACTCAATCATGCACAGATCCTTGGAATTAAAAATAAAAGAACCCCTGTCATTTTCATACACAGGAAAGTATTCTCTAGGTCTTTTTTCTTCCATCAGGTAGTATTTCCACCTGCAGGGGTGTGCACAAAGACCCCGGTTTGAATCCCGTCCGGCCATATAATTGCTTAGAAGGCATCTTCCAGAATAGGATATGCACATGGCACCGTGCACAAATATTTCCAGCTCTAAGGAAGCGGGAGTTTTTTTTCTAATTTCATTGATTTCATTAAAAGAAAGTTCCCTTGCAAGTACTATCCGTTTAACACCTTGTTTGTGCCAGAAATTTGCACTCATCCAGTTTGTATTATTTGCCTGTGTACTCAAATGTATTTCCATATCGGGAGCTGTTTCTTTCACAAGGGAAAGCACCCCCGGATCAGATAGAATTATTGCATCAATACCAATACTTTCCACTTTCCTAATGTACTGGGGCATGTCCAAAAGGTCTTTATTGTGGGGAAAAATATTCATGGTTATATATACCTTTTTTCCTCTTTCGTGGGCGAATTTTACGCCATCTTTTAAGTCATCGATTGTAAAGTTGTCGGCATATGCCCTAAGACCGAAGGCTTCTCCGCCTAGATATACGGCATCCGCACCGTATACAATAGCCATTTTTAGTTTTTCAAGGCTGCCGGCCGGTGCAAGTAATTCAGCTTTCATCCTACTTCACTCCAAATTCTTTATCTTTTCTTAAAATAGGTGCTTTTTGTACAATTACTTCTTATAGCTTATCGCAACTCCATCACCAACAGGCAGTATGCTTGTCTCAAGTTCATTCATACTGCAAAGGGTTTTCAGATAGTTACGCATCCTTGTTACAATGGTTTTCTTTCTTCTTACCACTAGTTCGTCGTTTGCCACCATTCCTTTGTATAATACATTATCCGACACTAAAAGTCCGCCGCTTTTGAGCATTCTTAAACACTCGGGAAGAAATTCGGGATACTGTCCCTTGGCGGCATCCAAAAAAACCATGTCATACTGTTTGTTAAGGCATTTAAGGACGTCTAAGGCGTCTCCGATAATGATGTTTATAACATCGCAAAGTCCTGCTCTTTTTATGTTTTCCCGGGCACGATCCACCATCAACTCATACCGGTCTATTGTGTCAATTTTCCCTCCAGGATGCAATACGGTAGAGAGTAAGATGGAAGAGTAGCCTATAGCCGTACCGATTTCTAAAATGCGGTGGGGTTTTAGTGTAAGACCTATTACTCTTAAGAGTGCGGCGACTTCTGGGTGTACAATGGGTATATGGTTTTCTTCTGAATAGGTCTCAAGTTCCTTCAGTATTCCATTATTCTGTTTTATTGTTTGTCTTATATAATCATTAATATACTCAAAGCAGATCATAGCATACCTTCCATAAAAACAAGGAGGCTCGACGCCCCCTTGAGAATTTTTTATTCCGACTGATATTCTTTTACAGCTTGCAAATGTTCTTCAAGAGTTTTCGAAAAGTGATGAGTCCCGTCTCCCTTAGCAACAAAGTATAAATATTCCGATTCTTCATCGGGGTACAATGCCGCTTCTATTGAGGCCAAGCCCGGGGAGCATATAGGTCCGGGAGGTAACCCTTCATGCAGATATGAGTTGTAAGGGTGTTCTATTTTTGTATCCTCATCGGTTATTGTTTCCTTCATCTTGTTTTGAGTATCATACAAAACATATTGTACCGTAGCACAGGACTGAAGCTTTTTTAATTCTGGGTTGTTTGACTTAAGCCTGTTGTGGAATACGCTTGAAACAATTGCTCTTTCTTCGGGGCTTGCTGTCTCCATTTCAATAATTGAAGCAAGAATTATTATTTCATCGACGGTCATGTTCAGCTCTTCGGCTCTGCTGTAAAAGTCTTCCTTAAACTTCAAATTGAAATTGTCAAGAAATTTTTGTATTATTGCCTTTGGATCGCCGGTCGGATCGAAGAAATAAGTGTCGGGGAATAAATATCCTTCAAGCTTGTTTTTTCTATCCGGAATGTCTTCTAAAAACTTATAATCGAAATCCTCGGAATTGCAGGCTTCCAAGAATGTCTCCTGATCAACCAGTTTTTTTTCGCTCAAGATTTGGGCAATCTGCTTCAGATTTTTTCCTTCGATTATAGTGACTGTAGTGGTAACCGGATTGTCGCAAAGTATCTCCATAATCTCTTTATATTCAAGGCCTTTGGCTACAATGTGTTTTCCAGATTTGTAACGCCCGTCATATCCGTTGAATTTAGAAATAAACTTGAACACGAAGGGGCGTTTTATTACTCCCGCATCTTTAAGTATTTCAGCAATTTTACCAGTGTCTGATCCCGTAGGTATTTCAACCTTTATACCGGTTTCTTCGCTTATACCTGCCTTTATTGCCGCAACATCCAATTCTTCCTCTTGAATAAAATATTTAAAGGAAAAATAACTGCTGATGGTAAACACAAGCAAAAAAGACATAAAATACAACAAAAAAGACACTAAACGGTTTTTTTGTTTTTTGGGTTTTTGCTTTTTTCTTACTATTTTTTTATCCATTATTCTCACCACTCACTATTATTATGGCTTTATTGCATGGCCAATTATTATGGTTTAATCTAAATACCAAGATCCACCTTCCGGGTGGAGTTTTTTTAATTACTATTTTTACTTCTAATCTTTGCCCGCATCTCAGTATTCAATATTTTTTTTCTTAGGCGTATGTTTTTAGGAGTAATTTCTATAAGCTCGTCATCTGCAATAAATTCTAAAGATTGCTCAAGACTAAGAACAACAGGAGGGGTAAGCCTTAAGGCTTCATCAGAACCCGCCGCCCTCATGTTAGTGATGTGTTTCTTTTTGCAAACGTTAACAACAATATCTTCCTGTCTTGAGTTTTCTCCAACAATCATACCTTCATAAACCTTTGTTCCCGGTGAGATGAAAAGAGAACCCCGTTCCTGTGCGTTATAAAGTCCATAAGTAACGGATTCTCCATCTTCCCATGCAATCATGGAGCCTCTTTGTCTTTTTGGTATTTCTCCTTTTAAAGGCTCAAATCCATGAAAGATATGATTCATTATACCATTTCCTTTTGTGTCAGTCAAAAATTCCGATCGATAGCCAATAAGACCCCTTGAGGGAATTTTAAACTCCAACCTCATATATCCCTGCTGTGAGGAATGCATGTTTACTAATTCAGCCTTACGGATTCCCAGTTTTTCCATAACAGTACCCATAAAGTCCTCCGGTACATCAATAATCAGATACTCTATAGGTTCAAGCTTCTTACCATTGACTTCTTTAAATATAACCGTCGGCTTGGAAACCTGAAACTCATACCCCTGACGTCTCATAGTTTCAATCAAGACGGAAAGATGAAGCTCACCTCTACCGGAAACAACAAAAGAATCGGGAGAATCAGTTTCCTCTACCCTTAAGCTTACATTTGTCTCAAGCTCCTTAAAAAGCCTGTCTCTTAAATGCCTTGAGGTAACAAAGGAGCCCTCACGTCCGGCAAAAGGGCTGGTGTTTACACTGAAGGTCATGGATATTGTCGGCTCGTCGATATCCACAAAGGGAAGGGGCTTTGGTGCACTAACATCACATACCGTTTCGCCGATAGTAATATTTTCTATGCCTGAGACAGCAATAATGTCTCCCATCATTGCATTGGCCACTTCTACCCTTTTTAGCCCATTAAACATATACAGCCTGCTTATCTTAATATTCTCCAAGCTTCCGTTTTTCTTACATAGAACAGCAGACTGCCCGGACTCTATTTTTCCCCTTTCAATCCTTCCGATAGCTATTCTTCCCACGTACTCATCATAGTCAATGTTTGAAACCAGAAATTGAAGGGGTTTATCCATATACCCTTTTGGCGGGGGGACATTTTTTATAATGGTTTCAAATAAAGGAACAAGATTTTTCGGTTCTTCTTTTAAGTCTGTAATTGCATATCCTTCCCTTGAAGATGTATACACAATCGGGAAATCCAGTTGTTCATCGTCGGCTTCAAGCTCTATGAACAGTTCGAGAACCTCATCAATAACTTCAGTGGGTCTTGCTTCAGGCCTGTCAATTTTATTAATGACAACTATGGGCTTTAAATGAAGCTGAAGAGCTTTTCTTAAAACAAACCTTGTTTGGGGCATAGTACCCTCAAAAGAGTCAACCAACAGTAAAACACTATCCACCATTTTTAATACACGCTCGACTTCGCCGCCAAAGTCGGCATGACCGGGTGTATCCACAATGTTAATTTTAATGTCTTTATAGCATACTGCAGTGTTTTTGGAAAGTATGGTAATGCCCCTTTCCCTTTCTAGGTCATTGGAATCCATAACCCTTTCCTGTATTTGCTCATTCTCTCTGAATATGCCACTTTGTCTTAGCATTGCATCTACCAGTGTTGTTTTTCCGTGATCAACATGGGCTATTATAGCGATGTTTCTTATGTTTTCTCTGATATTTTCCATGTGAATCCCTTCTATATCGATAAATTTCAAAAAATACATAATCATTCTAAAGTAGAGATTGTCAATTGTCAATAAAAGCTTTTATTATGTATGCATATTATTTTAGTGAAATAAGTGCAGAAAAATATTCCAGAAACTTAAGTTACGCAAGCAAAGAGCTTGTAAATACTCCGCGGGGTCGAGCAAAACTTGAAATGTGTCCGCAATAAAAAAATTTATTGATAAAAAAACAACTATGTGTTATACTACTAAACGGAAAATACACACGCAAGCTGGATTTATGGGAAAGTGCCCTTGGGTCTTCTATAAAGATGACGGCTGCGGAGGTATAAAACTAATGGAGGTGTTTTAAAATGTCAGTTATTTCAATGAAACAATTATTGGAAGCAGGTGTCCACTTTGGTCACCAGACCAGAAGATGGAACCCTAAAATGGCCGAGTACATTTTCACAGAGAGGAACGGTATCTATATTATTGACCTTCAAAAGACTGTGAAAAAAATTGAAGAGGCTTATTATTTTGTCCGTGAAGTAGCTATGAACGGTCAGGGAATTCTCTTTGTAGGGACCAAGAAACAGGCTCAGGATTCTATCAAGGAAGAAGCCGAAAGAGCAGGTCAGTTCTATGTAAACGCTAGATGGCTCGGTGGTATGCTAACAAATTTTAAAACAATTAAAACAAGAATAAACCGATTGAGAGAGCTTTCTAAGATGGAAGAGGAAGGTGTCTTTGAGGTTCTGCCTAAAAAAGAGGTTATAAAGCTTAGATCCGAGATGGAAAAGTTGGAAAAGTACCTTGGCGGAATTAAGAACATGAATGATTTACCGGGTGCATTGTTTGTGGTTGACCCTAGAAAAGAAAGAATTTCAATACTAGAAGCAAGAAAGCTTGGTATTCCTGTAGTTGCAATTGTTGATACCAATTGTGATCCTGATGAAGTAGATTATGTAATTCCAGGAAATGATGATGCAATCAGGGCTGTGAAATTGATTTCAGCAAAAATGGCAGATGCTATAATAGAAGGAAGACAGGGAGAACAATTGTCGGCTGACGATGATTTGGATAATCAGGGTGAAGAAGATATAGCGGAGATTAAAGAAGAAGTTGTTGCTGAATAGATTAATAATTCTGACTTCAGTTCTTTTTTAGACTGAAGTCGAATTTTGCCTAAGCAAATCATATAAAGGGAGCGGATTGCTTTATTTGGATATTGATGCTGTTCGCACCTGAAAGGTTTAAAAAAAGTATAATTGTAAATAATAGTTTATTATTAACTATGCATAAATTAATAAGGTTTGGAGGAATTCGGATGATTACTGCAGAAATGGTTAAACAGCTTCGTGAAAGAACCGGTTCGGGCATGATGGATTGTAAAAAAGCCCTTTCAGAAGCAAATGGCGATATGGAGAAGGCTGTTGAAATTTTAAGAGAAAAGGGTCTGGCTGCTGCAGCAAAAAAAGCTGGCAGGGTAGCGGCAGAGGGTCTGGTAAGTGCTTACATTCATGGAGACGGCAGAATTGGTGTATTGGTTGAAGTCAATATAGAAACTGATTTTGCAGCGAAAAATGAGGAGTTTAGGGAATTTGTTAAGGATGTTGCGATGCATATTGCTGCAAGCAAGCCTGAATACATAAGGAGAGAAGAGGTTCCGTCAGATAGGATTGAAAAAGAGAAAGAAATTTTAAGGGCTCAGGCATTGAACGAAGGAAAGCCTGAAAAAATTGTTGATAAGATGGTTGAGGGCAGAATTGATAAGTATTATAAGGAAGTATGCCTTTTAGAACAACCTTGGGTTAAGGATCCGGATAAAACAATTCAACAGCTACTAAACGAGAAAATATCTACTATTGGTGAAAATATCAATATTAGAAGGTTTGTTAGGTTTGAAAGAGGCGAAGGCATAGAAAAGAAAGAAGATAATTTTGCTGAAGAGGTTATGAAACAAATCGGTAGCTAAAACCCACGAAGGGTAAGGAACATATAATTTTTATATGTTCCTTTTTAGGTGTGCCCAGCATGGGCAACAACTTGGTGGTGAAAGTCCACTACGGGCTTGGTAGTAGGAACCGTTAGCCAAGAGCAAGGGTGTCCACGGCGACGTGGAATCTGAAGGAAGCTGGAGGCAAAATCCTGAACCGACGAACA
>JAAYTO010000118.1 GCA_012523755.1 Clostridium sp.
ATTTTTTTCTCTAAATCCTTGAAATTAACACCGTTTCCGTTTACACTTAGGTTATACATAAATCTACTCCTATCAATGTTTTTTTTCGTCAATTAACATTATACAGGATGATTTATGTATATGGGAGATATCTTCGGATATCTCCTAATTATTTACTTGTCTTGCCAACTATAATTATACTCTAAGCCGTGAAAATTAATGGTTCTATCCAAAGTCAGCTGAAAAATAGAAGATAAAGCGGTTTTTGTTCCTCTCTCCTTCAATCGTTTGGAACCAATACTGAAGCAATAATAACAATTGCCGACTTCAATCAAGTCTTTAAATAAACTCAATAAAATCGGCAACACTATATAATAAGGTAAAGTTAAAGAAGAAGATTTTATTTTACAATCTCTTCATTGCTTTATTAAACCAACTTGCTGTTGATCGTAAATTACAGTCTGTTTTCATACTTCGTTATTTTAGAAGCCTCTTCCCACTCTTTCATTTTTTTATCAACAAAGAATGCCTTTTCTTGATTATCAAGAAAAACCTTTATCTCTTCTCGTTTCTCCTCAAAAGTATACGGTCCTCCCTCAACAATTTCATATGCCTTGATAATATGGTAACCGAACGATCCAGCTACAAGACCCGATACCTCACCTTCTTTCAGGGCTAATGAAGCTTCTTCAAAGGAAGAAATATACTCACCATTCCCGGTTACAAAATAACCATCCTTATATTCTTCTCTTTTCATACCCAGGTCTTCACCATATTGCTCCAAAAGCTCTTCAAAGTCCTCACCGTTATTAACCTTGTCCAGTACTTCCTGTGCCTTCGGTTTTAATACCTCGAGCTTTTCCTGAAGATATGTTTCGGCTTCTTCCTCTTTCCCCTGATTCATAAGGTTTCTATACTCCTGCTGTTCTTCCTGTGGCAGGGCAATCAATATATGTTTTACCATTGTTCCGGCAATCTTAACCAATTGCACATCTGCATAATCCAATTGGGAAGGATTGCTTTGCTGTGCATTCAGCTGTTCATCATAGTATTTTTGAATATCCTCCTCTGTCACCTCTACATCCTTTGTAATATGTTCAAGAAAATCTGTAATAAGCAGATATTGAGCATATTCTCTATAGTATTCTTCTGTTTCTATCCCATAAGCTGCAGCTTCAGCCTCAATTGTTTCCACTGCTTCTTGCTTATAGTCTCTACCCGATTCCCCCGAAATGTCTCTGTTTTCCATCTCCTGTGAAACCGCTGTTATCATCTGCTCAGTAGCATTCTCAATATATTCATCTGTTAGTGTAAACCCTTGTTCCGCTGCTTTCTGTAAAGCAAGCCGCTGCTTAATTATAGAATCTAAAATCTCAATTTTGAGATTTTTAATTATTTCTTTATTCTCCTCACTATTAACATTGTCCTCAGTTATATTGAAGGAGTAGGACGTTTGTTTAAAATACGGATATAATTGGCTAAAGAAATCTTCGTAAAGAACTTTTTCTTCATTTACTTCAGCTACCACAACATTTGCCTGTTTTTCCGATAATCCTGACGGTTCTTCAAACAAGAGATTTGTCGTCTTTGAAGCTATAAACCTAGGTTTTAATAGAAAGTAGGTTCCCGTCGCCAAACCACCTATTACCAATGCCACTATACATACAACTACTATAATCCCTCTGTATTTTTTCATTTCAATTCATCCTTTAATTAATTATTTTTCTATAAAACTAATTATAGCACATAAATTTATTCTGATTGCATCAAAATTACAAAAAATCTTTTAACACAAGCTTCCATTTGTCATCCATCAACCCATTAATTCACCCCTAACCATGTTTCCGTTTTTTTAAACTCATGCCATTTGATTATATCATATATGATACAAAAGAATAAACAAAATTATATATATTTAGGGGCGTTGTATTTATTTCTATATTTCCTAATTTATTATTTAAAATAATTTATACCTGCTTCAAATATTTTCTGTTCCTTTTCTCCGGGCACATTCTTTGCCACATTTTTTCCTGTCCTCTCCGAATGTCCCATTTTACCCAATACTCTTCCGTCGGGACTTGTTATTCCTTCGATAGCCTCATAGGAACCATTGGGATTAAACCTTATATCATAGGTTGCTTTATTGTCAAAGTCAACAAACTGCGTTGCAATCTGTCCATTCTTTGCCAAGGTCTCTAAAACTTCTTTGCTTGCAATAAACCTTCCCTCTCCATGGGATACAGCAATGGTATGAACATCTCCAACCTTTACATTGTTAAACCATGGTGACAAGACAGAGGTCACCTTTGTATTAACCATGCATGACACATGTCGCCCAATTGTGTTGAACGTAAGTGTAGGACTATCCTCATTGAGATCCCTTATCTCTCCATAAGGTACCAATCCCAGTTTAATTAAGGCTTGAAATCCGTTGCATATTCCCAGCATAAGCCCATCTCTCTGATTTAATAGCTTCATTACCGCTTCCTTAATCCTGGAATTTCTAAATGCCGTTGCAATAAACTTTCCGGAGCCATCCGGGTCATCTCCACCGCTGAATCCTCCAGGTATCATGACAATTTGGGATCTTTCAATCCTCTTTGCCATTTCTTCTATGGATTCATCTATCTCCTTTGGAGACAGGTTCTTGATTACAAAAATATCCACCTGACCCCCTGCCCTTTCAAAAGCTTTTGCGGAGTCATATTCGCAGTTGGTTCCGGGAAATACCGGTATGAACACCCTCGGTTTCGCCACAGTAACTGCAGGTCTCTTTTGGTTTCTTTCTTTATACTCGTATTCATTTGGCGTGTCACCGGGCTGTTCAACTTTAGTGGGGAAAATCTTCTCTAAAGGTTCCTGCCATTTGCTGCAAAGCTCATTAATGTCAAGGCTTAACCCATTAACATCAATTGACTGCTTCTCCTGAGTGACACCAAGGATCTTAAACTCTGCTGTTCCAAACAATTCTTCCAAATTCTCTTTTCCATCTATCTCCAATACTATGGATCCATATAGGGGTTCAAAAAGCCTTTGTACCTCAGCAGCATCTTCAAATTTAAAGCCTATCATGTTTCCAAAACACATTTTACTTATGGTTTCCGCTATTCCTCCGGATCTTACGGTGTGTGACGCAAGCACTTTGCCTTTTTTTATTATTTCATATACGGTTTTGTAGTTTCTTTCAAGCTGTTCAAAATCCGGCACTCCGTTTGCATCTATCTTCAATGGAACCAGAACAACCTTGTTGCCCGCCCTCTTGAACTCTGTAGACACCGCATTATTCACGTCCATTGTCGTTACAGCAAAGGAAACCAGTGTTGGAGGAACATTCATATCCTTAAAGGTTCCGGACATACTGTCCTTCCCTCCAATGGCAGGTATTCCTAACCTAATCTGGGTATAATACGCACCCAGCAATGCACTAAAGGGTTTTCCCCATCTTTTGGGATCCTTTCCCAGCTTTTCGAAGTACTCTTGCAGCGTCAATCGGATTTTTCTGTAATCACCACCCATTGCAACAACCTTCGCAATGGACTCCACTACAGCAAACATGGCACCATGGAACGGGCTCCATTTACCGATTAGAGGATTGTATCCATAAGCCATGACCGTTCCAGTATTTGTATCGCCATCTAAAACAGGTATTTTTGCAATCATTCCCTCGGAAGGACTCAATTGATATTTGCCTCCAAAGGGCAAGAGCACCGTCGCTGAGCCTATGGTACTGTCAAACATCTCCACCAGACCCTTTTGTCCGCACACATTCAATCTTTGCAAATTATTTATCCAAGCCTCGGAAAGGTTGTCCATTCGATCCGCAACCTCCCGGGGTAGTTTTTCAAAATAATAATCATCTTCAGAAGGTGCCACAACCTCCACCTTAGAGCTCTGTTTTACTCCATTTGTATCTAAAAACTCTCTTTTAATATTTACAATGGTTTTGCCTCTCCAGTACATCACAAGTCTTTTTTCATCTGTCACTTCAGCAACCGGTGTTGCTTCAAGGTTTTCTTCCCTTGATGCTTTAATAAAGGCATCTACATCATCTTTGGACACCATTACCGCCATTCTCTCCTGGGATTCCGAAATAGCAAGCTCAGTTCCGTCAAGACCTTCGTACTTTTTAGGCACCGCATCCAAGTTTATTTTAAGCCCTTCTGCCAATTCTCCTATAGCAACAGATACACCCCCGGCTCCAAAGTCATTGCACTTTTTGATCATAGTGCTCACTTCAGCTTTTCTAAACAGCCGCTGAATATTTCTTTCGGTCGGGGGATTACCCTTCTGCACCTCAGCACCGCAAGAAAGCAAAGACTCTTCGGTGTGTTCCTTTGAAGAACCGGTGGCTCCTCCGCAGCCATCCCGGCCTGTCCTTCCCCCTAAAAGAATTATTACATCCCCGCTCATAGGTTTTTCCCTTTTTATATTCTTTATAGGGGCTGCACCTATTACCGCACCGACTTCCATTCTCTTTGCCACAAAATCCTCGTCATAAATCTCTGCCACCTGTCCTGTGCAAAGGCCGATTTGGTTTCCGTAAGAGCTGTAACCCTGAGCAGCTACCGTTGATATTTTTCTCTGGGGAAGCTTTCCCGGAAGGGTATCTTCAATCCTGGTTCTAGGGTCACCACTGCCAGTAACTCTCATTGCCTGATATACATAAGACCTCCCGGAAAGGGGATCCCTTATCGCTCCCCCAAGGCAGGTAGCCGCTCCTCCGAAAGGCTCTATTTCTGTGGGATGGTTATGGGTTTCATTTTTGAACATTACCACCCACTCTTCATTTTTTCCATTTACATCAACATCAACCACAATACTGCATGCATTTACCTCATCAGACTCATCCAGATCCTCAAGCCTTCCCCTTTTCTTCAGTTCCTTCATGGCAATTACGGCAATATCCATAAGGCAAATGTCCTTATTTTGGTCGCCATAAACAAACCTTCTCGATTCAAGATAGCTCTTGTATGCATCTTTCAAAGGAGCTGTATATTTGCCGTCTTCAATATCAACTCCATCAATACTGGTATTAAAAGTAGTATGACGGCAGTGATCGGACCAATAGGTGTCAATAACTCTTATTTCGGTAACAGTTGGATTCCTCTTTTCCTCATCCCTGAAATACCTCTGGCAAAACTCCAAGTCCTCAAGATTCATAGCAATCCCCATATTCTCCATGAAGATCTTAAGCTCATCCCGGGACATCTCTATAAAACCATCCATAACCTTGACATCCTCGGGTATACTTGCCTCCCTCTCAAGGGTGGAAGGCTTTTCTAGCGATGCTTCTTGAGACTCAATAGGGTTTATCAAATAGTTCTTGACCTTCTCATACTCCTCCTGCGTTACCTCTCCCTGAAGCACTACAAGCTTTGCAACCTTGGTTTGAGGCCTTTCCCCACAGGTAAGCATCTGAATACACTGGGAGGCTGAATCAGCCCTCTGGTCATACTGACCCGGTAAATACTCTATAGCAATCATCCTGTCTTTGCTGTCGATATTTATATCCTCGTCAAACACTTCGTCTACCGGCGGTTCAGAGAATATGGTTTTTTTAGAATTCTCATATTCTTCATCGGTTATTCCTTCCACATCATACCTGTTAATTACTCTAACACTCACAAGACCGCTTATTCCAAGATTTCCCTTTAAATCGCGATACAAACTTTGGGCTTCAACGTCAAACCCCTTTTTCTTTTCAACAAAAACTCTCCTCACTACTTTTTCCATATTCATACCTCTTTCAAAAAAATTTAACTTCCTTTCTACAATGCACTTAAATAAATATCAAAGATTAAACTAAACGCCTTTTACTATACATTATAAATTTTACACAATACATTATAATACGATAATCTTAGTTTATCAAACCTTAATTATTATGATGTGTTTATATTTTTTTCACCTTTTTTTCATGTACCTAAACCCATCGGTTATATATATTTAAGCAAAAAATATGTTAGAAACATTCTGGAGCAAGTTGTAGAACCAGTTAATGCGGCGGGGAATGGTTAAATATAATTTTGTAGTAATTCGTGTCTAAAATCTTTGCAGAAAATTTAAACTTATCCCCCACAACCTGATGCACCTGCTTGACATACTCTCCGTCATATTCCGAACCGTCGGTAAAGGTAACAGTGTTGGTTTTGCTGTTAAAAAATGCCTTATCGGTAATCCAGCTTTTGTTATAAAAAATCACAAGAGACGGACTATCTGAAAGAATATCTCTTCCCATAAGGAGCCTTGAATCATATTTCAGTCCAAAAAGGTTGGATAGGGTCGGTATAATATCCAGACTAGAGCAAGGTTTATCCACTTTAACAGGCTTCATACCGTCTTTCCAAATAATCAAAGTGCTTTTATAAAGCTCGAAATTCTCTTCAACCTTGTGACCTGCTAACTCGTCAATGTTCTCTTTGGGCAATCCATAGGGATAATGATCACCACTAATCACAAATACCGTTTTATCCAGTATGCCTTCTTTTTTCAACTCTTCAACCAGATGCTCCAATGCCAAATCCAATTCTTTCTGGCATGCCAGATATGCCTTTGAAGCCTCACTGTATGGCAAATCCTTTACAAAGTCCTTATTCTTTTTTGCAATATAGTTCCCTACAAAATTATACTGAAGATGTCCGCTGATGGTCATATAGTATGTGTGAAACGGTTCACTTCCTATATATTGCGGCAATGTCACTTCTATCATTTCCAGATCCGATTCCGGCCAGGTTTCCTCAATCTCCAGTCCGCTGCCTATTGCAATAAACTCATACCCCATATTGGGGTGTGACAAATTGCGGTTATAATAGGATGCAGTATGATTATGATAGGCTTTTGTGAGATATCCCAATTTTTTAAATTGGTTTCCCATCGCAAAAGGAAGATAATTTTTGCTAGATCTTGAGAAACTCCATACACCGTTTTTAGGAATTAAACCGGTACAAGCAACATATTCTCCATCCGATGTGCTTACTCCCCATACCGGGTTATAAAATTGATTGAACACAAAACCATTGTTTGCCATTTTATAAAGCGTCGGAGTTGTTTTTTCATCTACAGCAAAAGACGAAAAAGCCTCTGCTGTTATAAAAATAAGATTACATCCTTCAAACAGGCCTGTATACTCGTTTTGCTGCGTAGGCTGTATGGCTGAAAAATAGTTGTGCATAGCAAGAATGGCACTGTTTTTCTCATTATTAATCAAACCCTCAAAATCTATATCCATAACATTGTATGGCGTCGGTTTTATAACTTCTGCTGTTTTTTCCGGTGACGGTGTAGGTGAATTGACACTGGAGGGCGTAATATAGGATTTTGGGGTACTACTCTTGTTATCAAGGGCTGTAGGAACACCAACACCGTCATGCCCGGCATATACATCCTCGCTCGGTTCCCATATAAGCTGTTTAATATCCAAAAGCACTGACGGCATAAGACCAAGCTTACCGACTGCCAGTTCCATCGAACTTATTTTGTGATACAAGGTTCGTTGCGACACAGGACTGTCTCCTGTCATGTTTATACAAAGCCGCATAATCAGGTAAGTTATTATAAAAGCTCCAAAAAAAATGCTTGCTGACTTAAGTTTTAATTGAGTACAAGGATATTTTTTAACATAAAAAATGCACAATAAAACAACCGGTATACATAATAAAATCAACGGTATGATATTTTTGAGCAAAGTTGAAACAATGACATCTCCAAACTGCATGGCATCACCGGCACCCACCAGAGAATATACACACAAAGGCACCCTGAAAATTTGAAAATAAATTAACTGAATCATATAGACCAGTGTAAAAAAAGAAGTCAAACATATTGAAACAATTTTGTTAACCTTTTTTGAAAAAATACCCGTGATTACAAACAAAAGAAGGCCAAAGGAAAGGGAAAACAGAACCGGGAATAAAAAGTCTGAATTAATTCCGTTTATTCTTCGAATTGTATATACAAGCTCATTAAAGCAAAAAAACAAGAAGTAAAACAATAGAAGCCAATAGGGATTAATAAAGCAAAAAAACCTTTTAATCAAAGTTCTTATTTTATATATTATAGATTTAACCTTATTCATTGATAAACACCTTAGTTTTCATAATATATTATATTTTACATACATCATATCATAAGCGATACAAAAATAAATAGTTTTTTAAAAAAACCGCATCAAACTGTTCCCATTTATCTTTACATATTTGTCCCATATATGCTACGATATTAAGAGCATAAAAAATAAGTATTGCGTTTTTTTTATATAAATTTGTGGGATAATGAATTTGTTATATTAAAAGCACTGAGCAGTTAAAATATTAAAAGAAAGGGTGTTTCCATGTCTGAACAAATTAGGCAAATCAGTGAAAGGATAAAAGAATTAAGAGAGATTTTAGGTATTTCCGTTGAATCCCTTTCAAAGGAACTAAATATTGCCAAGGAAACATACTTAGAATACGAAAGCGGCAACGTCGATATACCTGTAAGCTTTCTGTACAAAATTGCAGCCAGATTTGATGTTGAACTTTCCGAAATTCTTACCGGTGAGGCTCCCAAGCTTCGTACATACTCAGTTGTAAGGAAGAACAAGGGTGTAAGTGTGGAAAGAAGAAAAGACTACAAATACCAAAGTCTTGCATACAATTTTGTCAACAAAAAAATTGAGCCATTTCTTGTTACCGTTGAACCCGATTCTAATGATGAAATGCATTACAATTCCCATCCCGGTCAGGAATTCAACTATGTCATAGAAGGAACTTTAAAGGTATTAATCAATGGTCATGAAATAATACTTAATGAAGGTGATTCCCTGTTCTTTGACTCGGGTGAAAAACATGGAATGAAAGCGTTGAACGGTAAAGTCGCCAAATTTTTGGCTGTAATAATTTAATGGAGGTCTTAGTGTAATGTTAGAAAAATTTCTATCAAAAGTTGATTTCGACTCTTATGAGGACTTTATTGATAATTTTAAGATAAATGTCCCGGATAATTTTAACTTTGCATATGATGTTGTGGACGAAATTGCTGCAAAAACCCCCGATAAGATAGCAATAGTATGGTGTGATGAAAACGGGAACGAGGCTACCTTTACTTTTGGCCAGCTAAAGGAGTACAGTAACAAAGCTGCCAACTTTTTTAAAAGAGTTGGAGTAAAAAAAGGTGACCCCGTAATGCTTATATTAAAAAGGCGTTATGAATTCTGGTTTGCTGTTCTCGCACTCCATAAAATAGGTGCGGTTGCCATACCTGCTACTCATCTTTTGACAGCTAAAGATATAATTTATAGAAATAATGCAGCGGATATAAAAATGATCTTCAGCATTGCTGAAGATGAAGTAATCAAGCACATTGAAGATTCTCTGGAAAAGTCTCCAACCGTTAAAGTTAAAGCACTTATAAATAGTGAGAAAGACGGTTGGTATAACTTTAATAGCGAAATTGAAAAAGAATCTTCCCAATTTGAAAGACCCACTGGTGAGAATGCACCGACCAATGAAAGTATGATGCTACTCTATTTTACCTCCGGTACTACCGGCATGCCCAAAATGGTAGCCCATGATTTCACATATCCTTTAGGGCATATCAATACCGCCAAATACTGGCAAAACGTAATTGATCACGGACTTCATTTAACCGTTGCCGATACAGGATGGGCAAAAGCTGTATGGGGAAAAATATATGGTCAATGGCTATCCGGCTGTGCTGTTTTTGTATATGACTATGAGAAATTTGTTCCCCATGAACTTTTAGATGTTATATGCAAATATGGGGTAACTTCCTTCTGTGCACCGCCTACAATTTACAGGTTCTTTATAAAAGAAGACCTTACAAAGTACGATTTTAGTAAACTTAAGCACTGTGCCGTTGCAGGAGAACCATTAAATCCTGAAGTATACAATCAGTTTTATAAAGCAACAGGATTAAAGCTTATGGAAGGATATGGTCAAACAGAGCTAACTGTTACTCTAGGCACATTTCCTTGGATGGAACCAAAACCCGGTTCCATGGGCAAGCCTGCTCCCGGTTATGACATAGATTTACTGGATGAAAACGGTAATTCCTGCGAGGTCGGTGAAGAAGGCCAGATAGTTATAAGAACCAACAAGAGAAAACCTGCGGGAATGTTTATCGGATATTACCGGGATCAGGAACTGACAAACAAGGTATGGCATGATGGAATATACTATACCGGTGATATGGCATGGCGGGATGAAGACGGTTATTACTGGTTTGTCGGAAGAGCCGACGATGTTATAAAAAGCTCGGGATACCGTATCGGACCCTTTGAGGTTGAGAGTGCACTACTAGAACATCCGGCGGTACTTGAGTGTGCAATTACTGCTGTTCCGGATCCGATTAGAGGACAGGTGGTTAAAGCCACGGTTGTTCTAACGAAAAACTATACCCCCGGCGATGATCTAGTAAAAGAGCTTCAAAACCATGTTAAAACGGTTACCGCTCCATACAAGTATCCCAGAATAATTGAATTTGTCAAGGAGCTTCCCAAAACCATCAGCGGAAAAATAAGAAGGGTCGAAATAAGAGATAAAGATAAAACAGCTAACGAATAAAAAGTGAAGAAAAATATGAAAGAAACTTGAGTTACGCAAGTCAAGAGCCTGTAAATACTCCTATCAACTGTGAGTACATCGAAAACAAAAGAAGTCCTGCAATGTTATGCTATATAACTATGCAGGACTTTTTAGTGGGATTTCACAAAGTGAAATGACCAAAAAGCGATGGGGACTCGATGCCTCTGGAGCTTTTGTTCACTTGGATTTTATTATATCACTTAATAACCTTAATTTTCTGAAGCAAATCTCGAAAGCATTAAATTACTTCTCTCAATAAACCTTGTCATGGCCTCAGGCTCAAGCTGCTTATGACTCATCCTTGAAAGATCGTATATATGTTCACATATAAGCTTTAGATCTTCCTTCTTATCTTCCTTGTCCTTAATCTCAAGAATCGATTTAATCAAACTATTGTTGCTGTTTAAAACAAGGGTTACTTCCTCCCCTTCCAATCCACCGAAATTAAGTCCGCCATACATTCTGCTCATCTCCTGAAACCTTCTTGCCTGTTCCGACAACAGGATCATTCCGGGAACTGTCGCTACTTTCAAGGCCTCCACCTTAATTTTCAGCTTGTCATTACCGAGGTTTTCCTTAAAGACCTTTTCCAATTTCTCTGTGGTCTCCTTTAATAAATTCTCGTCAAGCTTTGCATCATCATCCCTCATGCTATCGCTCAAATCAGAATCTATTCTCAGGAACTTAATATCCTTTTCGTTCATCTCCATAAACTGAATAAAATGATTGTCTATGGGTGATGTCAGCACGACAGCATTAAGGTCATTGTCTCTAAACATCTTTATATACTGAGCCTGCTGATTTTCATCCGATACATAGAATACCTTGTTCTCATGCTTTTCTTTATTTTTTTCAAGGTAATCCTTTAAAGTCACATATTCTCCATCTATAGTCTTAAATATAATTATATCCTTAACCCTGTCATAAAACTTTCTTTCCTTTATGCATCCAAATTTTACAAAGGGATTTATATCGTCCCAGTATCTGTTGTAGTTTTCCCTTTCCTTTTCAAATAATGAAGTCAGCTTATCTGCCACCTTCTTAGTTATATGGTTGGAAATCTTATTTACATAACCGTCATTTTGCAAAAAGCTTCTCGAAACATTGAGCGGAAGATCCGGACAGTCAATGGTACCCTTCAAGAGCATCAAAAACTCAGGAATAACCTCCTTGATATTATCTGCAACAAAAACTTGGTTATAAAACAGCTTAATCTGCCCTTCAAAGTTATCCATCTCGTTTCTGAGTTTCGGGAAATACAGTATTCCCTTTAGATTAAAGGGATAATCCATGTTAAGATGAATCCAGAACAAAGGCTCATTAAAATCGAAAAAAACCTTTGTGTAGAAATCCTTGTATTCCTCTTCCGTGCAATCCTTTGGATTTTTAAGCCATAATGGATTCGTATCATTTATAGGTTTTGGCTCCTCAGGCTTCTTATTTTCCTCGTCCTTATCTTCCTTTACTGCATTTGCATCTTCAAAAAACACTTCATAGGGAAGGAATGAAAAATACTTAACCAAAACCTCCCTTAATTTATAAGGCTCAAGAAACTCCTCGCTGTCTTCAGCTATATAAAGGGTTATAGTGGTTCCCCTTTCTATTCTGTCGGACCTGTCCATCTCGTACTCAATACCGCCTGTACTTACCCACCTGACAGCCTCGGCATCCTTCACGTAGGAAAGACTGTCAATTTGCACCTTGCTTGAAACCATAAAAGCCGAATAAAAACCCAGTCCAAAGTGCCCTATTATCTGAGCCTCATCGGTCTTGTCCTTATACTTCTCAACAAAATCCTTTACTCCCGAAAAAGCAATCTGGTTTATGTATTTCTTTACTTCATCGGCAGTCATGCCAATACCGTTGTCCATTATTTGAATGGTCTTTTTTTCTTTGTCCAGCACAACCTTTATATAGTATTTTTCGTCACTGCCAATCTCCGCTTCACCGATGGCTACAAGTTTTTTTAACTTACTTATCGCATCACTGCCGTTTGAAACCAGCTCCCGGATAAAAATATCCTTTTCCGAGTATAGCCATTTCTTTATAATAGGAAATATGTTCTCTGTGTTAATGGATATAGTTCCACTTTCGTAATTCATTCAAGTCCCTCCTATACTAACTATTAATCCTAATAAAAACTCAACTAATACATATATTACAATTGTGAGCAAAAGCTTGTCAAGAATAACAAAAACTCTTGGACAGCGAGACCCTTCGCTTTTTGGTCATTTCACTTCGTGAAATCCCTCTAATTTAGCACTCAACAATGGCAAGTACTAACAAAACCTTGTTCACAATTTTAAACCCTCGTTTTTTCCTGGTTTAATACCTTTCTTAACAAAATGCCTTTAACCAAATTCTTATACACCACTGTCAGAACCAAAAGAATAACGCTTATCAGCACAATTGTGCCCCCGGGAACTAGGTTCAGGTAAAAAGAAAGGGTAAGCCCCGTTACTATGGCAATCATCCCGTATAATACAGAATAAACCATGGTCTGTTTAAAACTCTTTGCTATTTGTATGGCCGATGCAGAAGGAAGAACCAGCAACGAAGAAATAACCAGCACCCCTACTACCCTCGACGATACAGCGATGGTCACTGCAGTTAGAACCATAAAAATAAAATTTATCATTTTCACCGGAACACCGGCAAGTCTTGCGGCCTCCTCGTCAAACGTAATAAAGAAAAGTTCCTTGAACATAAGAATAATAGTCAAGATAACAACTATACCGAGGGTAATAATCAACCTGAATTCGAAATCGTTTATTGCAACAATACTGCCAAATAAATAGGATGTCAATGAAAAGCCATTTTTGACAAAACCGGAAAATATCCCTGCAAGGCCTATCCCGGCAGATAATATGACCGCTATTGAAATCTCAGAATATTTTGGAAAAGCCCTCCTAATCTTTTCTATCCCTAAGGCCGCCGCTATAGAAAAAACTGTAGCCCCAATTATAGGGTTAAGGCCAGTAATAAGTCCTAATGCCACACCGGCAAGAGAAGTATGGGAAAGAGAATCCCCTATCATCGATAACCTCCTTAGAACTATCACAACTCCTATGGCCGGAGCCATAACAGCAATAAGTATTCCAATAAAATATGCCCTTTGCATAAACTCCAGATTTAAAACAAAATCCTCGCCAAAAATTCCGAACATTAATTTCCCTCTTTCATACAGCAGTTTTCACAGAAATGTCTGTGGGCATGAAGATTTACATCATAACCGTATACACCTCTAAGACTGCTGTTCGCAAATTCCCTTGTGTTTTCATTGATGATTATTTTTTTATTGCTCATACAAGCAATTTTATTTGCATGCACAGTAATCGCCCCAATATCATGGCTTATCATAACTATTGTTATTCCTATTTCACTATTGAGCTTTCCTAAAAGGCAGTATAGAGCACCTTCCGTCTGGACATCAATTCCGACAGTAGGCTCGTCTAAAAACATGATTTCAGGCTCGGAAACCAAAACCCTAGCTATAAACACCCTTTGCTGTTGTCCTCCCGACAAATTGCCAATCAACTTGTCCTTGTACTCTTCCATTCCAACAGTCTTAAGGGCATCATAAACTAGATTCTTGTGCTCATTCTTTACCCTCTTGAAAAGTCCTACCTTTGAAAACAAATTAGCACTCACAACCTCTTCTACTGTGGCAGGAAAACTGGTATTAAAGGCGTTTGCCTTCTGGGATACATACCCTATTTTGTTCCAACCGTTAAACTTTTCAATGTTCTGACCTAAAATTTTTATTCCACCCCGAAGAGGCTTAATATTATTCAAAAGCAGCTTTACAAAGGTGCTTTTTCCCGAGCCATTAGGGCCGATTATACCTACAAAATCACCCTTCTCAACTGAAAAATCCAGATCCTCCAGTATGAGCCTCTCTCCATATCCAAAACTTAAACCCTTAACTTCAATAACCTTTTCCATTAGATATCCGCCTTTAGCAAAGTATTTAATAACTTTGTCCAACAAACTCACTCAAGAGCCTTTTTCAAGGCCTCAAGATTTTCCCTCATCACAAAAAAATAATCTTTCCCTAATTTAATATCCTCATCTGTAAGTCGACCCAGCGGGTTCAAAACGAAAGTTTGTGCCCCCACCTCTCTGGCAATAGTGTTTGCCACCTTGGGATTTGACATTCCGTCTGTAAAAATAATCTTTATATCATTATCTCTTATAAATTTTACTATTTCAGCCATTTTAGCCGGTGTTGGCTCAAACTCAGAATTCAAGCCTTCAACTGCATTCTGCCGGATTCCATAGGCCTCGCAAAGATATCCAAAAGCCTTATGCCCCACTACAATATCCTTTTTAGTAGTCTTTGATAATGCTTCCCTGTACTCTTTATCCAATGCATCAAGCTTTTCGGCATTATCATCATAATTCTTTTGATAATAATCAGCATTTGCCGGATCAACCTTTACTAAAGCATCCTTTATAGCTTCCATCTGCTTCTTGGCCATAAGGGGATTCAGCCAGACATGCGGGTCATATTCCGCTGAATCATGGTCTTCTGCCTCTACATTTTCTTCCCCGTCTTCCTGCTCATTCCCATGAGAATGTCCCCCTTTTAAAAGTTCTATCCCCTTTGATGTTTCTACAACCACAAGGTCTTCGTTTCTAATGGAACCCAGAATCTTTTCCACCCAAGGCTCCATGCCGGCACCATTAAATATAAAAACATCCGCTTTTTCAATCGCAAGAATATCCTTTGGCGATGGTTCCCAGTGATGGGGTTCGGTACCTGAAGGAATAATATTGGTGAGTCTTATTTTATCACCGCCGATTTTTCCAGCAAAGTCATACATGGTATAAAAACTTGTACACACACTGATTCTGTCATCGCTGCCCTGACTGTCAACATCAAGATCGCCTGAACATCCTGCGGATATGAAAAGCATTATCATCATTATAAAAACACTACACAATAAATATCTTTTCTTTGAAACATATTTTTTCATTAAAAACATCCCTTCTGTAAAATGTTATTTACAGCCAAATTATATCCATTGAAGTATTCTATTAAACATTTGATTTCAAATGCAAATCATTTGCATTTAAAATAATTATATATTGGGTATCACTAACTCGTCAATAGTCTTTTAAACAAAGGAATGCATGAATAAAGGTGAAAAAAAGAACTGTCTTAAATACTGCAAAAGACAGCTCCTGTAAACTCACCGGTTTATTCTTTTTTGCACTTAGGGCAGAGCCCATATATCTCCAATTTATGACCCGTTATATCAAAATCATTTTTTTCGCCTATATCCTTTTCCAGTTTCTCCAACGGGCAAAAATCTATCGGCACTGACTTGTGACAATTAGTACAAACCAAATGATGCCTGTGCCCGTCCACGGTAAGCTCATACCTCGCCTTACCGTCACTCATAACAGTTTTATTAACAAGAGATTTGTTTTCCATAAGATCAAGAGTCCTATAAACAGTGGACAAGTTGACAGATTCACCAAGTTCCTTTATACGCAAAAATATATCCTCAGCCGAAAGAGGATTATCGGTGCTTTCCAGCACTTCTATAACCGTCTTTCTGGGCTTTGTATTCTTGCAACCGATTTTAGCCAGTATATCATCTGCCAACCTTTTCATAAAACACTCATCCTTTAAATTCTGTATTATACCAATCACCAAAAGTGCACTCACTAGCTCTAATAGATGTGTTGGTAAAAAACTATAAAAAATTTAGAAAGTTTTTCTACAATCAAAAAATTTTCTTTAAACCGAGGTGTTATAATATGATTATTTTACTTCAAATAAGCCATTATTTCAATAATATATCCACCACTATAAAAATTATAACCCCGCACCCTATTGCATATGCCATTTTAAATTTTGCTTTATCTTCTTTTTGCTCAAAATCCGTATAGGGCTGTATACTCATTGAAACAAAAGTATATTTTAGATATTTGAATATATATAAAAATCTCTGTTTGGCATTTCTATTAACAATAACAATTATTACCGCAATAACCCCTCCTGCAAGAAACGAGTATATCATAATTTGAATCCCTTCCCTAAAGCCCATAACTGCACCAATTGCACTAAAAAGCTTTATATCTCCTGCTCCCAGCATTCGTAATGCGTATAAAAGAATCAATATAAAAAAAGGGGCGGCAATACCAAGAAAAGAATCCAGAAGTCCATCTAATCCATCAAGTACAAATCTAGTCACAATACCGATAAACACAAACGAAAATGTGAGTTTGTTTTTGATCTTATAATGTCTGATATCACTTGCAAGTGCAAGTGCTGTAAGAATTAAAACTTCTGCATACCTTATCCCTATTGTCTCCACCTCCCGTTTGCTTTTTCAAAAACCCATTAACGAACAAAGGTAAGGAAAAACAAAGGGAGCTTTTTCGCTCCCCTTTAATTTTATGTTCTCTACCACTATTATCGTCTTTTACAGGCGTTCAAATAATCCTTTTACATCAATATTTTCTGTTCTTTAAATCTATATAATGCGATCTAAATATATTTATGGATAATAGTAATTACAATCGCATTTATATAGTTATTACTCTGCGGGAAATTTATCTATTTTTCTCAACACATACCTCTTAAGCAACGTTATATCTGTGGAATTGACATCATCATCAGCGTTTACATCTGCTGCAACCTTTAATCTTGCCTCTTCTTCGGGATCGGAGAATCTTAATTTTCTCAATACATATCTCTTTAATAGCGTCAAATCCGTTGAGTCTACACTGCCGTCATGATTCAAATCTCCATATTTAACATTAACCGTTGGAGTTGGAGTTGGTTTTGGATTGGTCGGCGTCGGTGTCGGATCAGGATCATTCCCACCCGGAGGAACGCTTCCCCAAACTCTTACATCCCCATCATATATCGGTATAAATTCGGTCTTTCCTCCTGTAAAGCCTTGTTCTAGGCCTTGGAAGGAGAAATCATTGGTATTGTCCCAGTTACCTTCTCCGTAAGGAGCTGTAATAGTAAAGTATACATCCCTCTTGTAATCATTCATTCCTCCCGGGAATATATTTACACCGGTAAAGTCAATATTTACATAGTATATATTGTTTTCTTCGTCCCACGGTATAAGCTGTGAAATCTTAGCACCACCGGTAGTAGTGGATTCTACAACAATATTGTCAAGGCCAATACCCTTCGCTAGGGTTTCGGTTATATCGACATAGTATCTTGCTGACAACTTATCGGATCCCCTTGCTGGCCATCCGCTTCTGTTATTTATTGTTGTCTTGATATTGACAAACCCGGCTCCCGATGCGTTTACTGCTGCTTCAACAAAAAATTCGTCCTCCGGCGTTTCAAAAGCGGTGAAATTAGGAATGGGATTGCCTCCATACTTACCGTACATTTTAGCAAGTACACCGACAAAACCGGCATTATAGTCATTTGCAACCTCATTGCACTGATAATCAATCAGGCTGTCAACATAATTGTCACTGCTTCCAGGTCCTCCAACCAAAGCCCCTACAAGAACATGCCTGCTTTCAGATGGTGTATCCATCATACCGCACCAAGAACCGTGTGCAGTTCTATGATGAGGATTTTTAGGCGGGTTTTCTCCAAAGCCTACCACAAAACTCCTTCCAGCACTTCCCAGTGCATAATCGATCTGGTTCTTCGCAAACTCTTGATATTTAGATGCTTTAGCCGGATCACAGCCATCCCAGTCAGCATAAACACTAGCCAAGAAAGCCTGCGTTGTCGCATACCTCAATGAACCCCAACCGTCAAGCCATGCAAGACCTTTTGGTGTGTATTGAATCCTAGTTCCGTTAAACCCGGAGGTCCACCAATCAAGATTATTTTCTATACACTGCATATAGAAAGGATCCCCCGTAATTTTGGCTAATAGCAAAAAGGAACCAAATATCTTGTTATCCCAACAATGAGCCCAAGAATACTTTATTGTAGTTGTTCCCCTCTCCCTTTCCCAATTCGGTTCATAGGATTCTGCTTTTTGAAGATAAGCATCATCTTCAGTTGCCAGATAAAGCCATACGCTTGCCCAAGTAAGTTCATCATAAAAACCACTGTGGGATGAATAATATCCTTCTGCTTCTACATATCCCTTATCGCTTCGGGTAGTGTCTGCAAAGGTAAACAGTTCTTCGGCATGCTGAAGGAGTGTAGCTGCGTATGCCGGATCAGTAGGTTTGAATATAATCGAAGAGGCAGCCAAAGCAGCTGCTGTCTCAGCAACAACCGTGGAACCTGGATTTGATTTATCCACTTTAAAAGATGGTCTTTCCATCTGCATTACCTCCGCCGGTCCCCACCAAGAATGGTCAGCTGCGGAGTCTCCCACCTGATAATAATACACATTTGGACTTGGGTGGCATTTTACAAGGTAGTCGGTCGCCCATTTAATGTTGTCAAGTATGTATGGAAGTTGTCCGCTTTCTACATAAGCATCCCGGGACTCATATACACTCCATGCCAACATGGTAACGGAATAAGCCATCGGAAGGTTGAATTTTACATGGTCACCGGCATCATACCAGCCCCCTGTAAGATCCAGACCAACATCCGCACCATCATTGAGTCCGGAATCTCCCCGCCAATTGTTCCTTGTGTTTTCAGGCAATTTTCCGGATCTTTGAAACTCATAGAACATTATTGCCTTTTGGAGTGCTTCCCCATAGTTATAGTCCGCTGCATGGATTACCATACCCTGCGGGATTAGCAACACAGTTATCAACACAGCTGTCAGCACAAATGCTATCTTTTTTTTCACTATCAATCTCCCCTTATTCCTTTATTTAATATTCTATTGGCATATCCCAACGCATCCCATTGATACGCCAAATTCTAACACCTGTGATTTTTTATAACACCCCGGTTCAAAGTAAATTTTTCGATCGTAGAGAAATTTTATTACTTGTTAATATGCATTGTTTTGATATACTGCTTAGTAGTATTGAGTTGGAAGGAAGTGCTATTATACATCAACTGCTACAAATCGTTTTTTCTTCTTTAAAATAATTGCTTTTATATAAACTATCAAACCTTACCTACCTTTATTCTACCATCAAAATGTCCAAAATTCAAAATATTATTGGATAAGAATGCATAAAATAAATGCGAAGAAATATTATATAACCCGTGAACTACCACCGCCTATAGAGGCAGATGGCTTCTTGGTCAATATCTCTATTGAGACAAGTTTACCCAAGCTCAAAAGAATGTTCCATCCTCGAATAATTACCAGCTATATAGCCAGCTTTAGTAGATTTTTACTTGC
>JAAYTO010000119.1 GCA_012523755.1 Clostridium sp.
ACACGCCATATCTTAGTAATCCCGGGGGCATTTCTTAAAAAATGATTTTCTTGCCTGAATATTAAATGCTGAAATGGCATTTTAAAAAACTCTCTTGTGAGAGTATTGGCAGGAGATGGGTTCATGCTTTTACCGTGAATAACATGGTGAGGCAAGTTGCAAGGCCTGCTAATACGACTATTCGCAAATTATTATTGTACTTCATGAACAAATCAAAACAAATTCTTTTTGAGTTGTAACTTTTCAAACACTAAATACGAATAAATAATAAGAAATGCAGGTTTTAATGTATTTATTTCAAATGTGTGGATTATGTAAGAAAAAATAAAGAATTTCAAAGCAATGGCATTGAAGATGACGCCCGGGAAGGGAATGAGTTTGATAGCATTGATACAAAAATACTTTTAGAACATGAAATCAGTAAACTTAAATCAAATTACAGAGCCATAATCCAGATGGTTGAAGGCGAAGATATGACAATTCGAGAGGCGGCAAAAGTTCTTAAAATAAGTGAAGCTCATGCCCGGGTATTGAATTACAGGGCGAAGAAAAAGCTTCGCAAGCATAATGGCTGTTGCCTGTATTCCGACTTTTTATGCAATAAAGATGAAGTCGGAAGGATATGATGTAAATGTTTTTGCCTATTTTTCCACATTTGCCGTGTGGCTTTTTCTAGGGGTAATGTTTGTTGTAGCCTTAAGTATGATGGTTTCTCTTTTGAGTAAAAGCCCTATAGCATCAATCGGTGTACAATATGTAATTTTTTTCTTATCGGTTATGCCTCTGTATGGTAACTACAGTCTGAGCAAAGTATTTATACGTCACAATACGTTAGAGCCGCTTATGAACCCTCAGGCATTTTATATAAACAGGATTTTTATATTTGTTATGTCGATAATAATCACTTTTATAACTGCCGGGATATGGCAAAGGAAAAGGAGGCATATAGGTGAAAGGATTAAATAGCGGATTGATCCGGTATAATTTAAAACTTATACCTAAAGCAAGTCTTATAGTCTCTGTTTTGCTGCTGTTGGCAATTCAAGCTTTCTTTAGCTTGGAGAGAGCTGATTTTTCCGATATGGCAAGGATAGGAGAAACTTATGTTTCAATTCTGGGTATAATATTGATTCCTGGTGCTGCGTTTATTGATGAAAACCCGGATATAAAAGAAATAGTTTACTCAAAATCCGTAGCCACTGTTTTTCCTTCAATAATAAGGCTGATTTATTTAGCTACAATATTGTTTTTTGGAATTGTGGTTTTTGTAGCTGCTTCGGTGATGCAAGGAGGTAATTTTAACGAAGGGTCGATAGTTGCAGGAGTATTTATTTCCGCCTTATTATTGGGAGCAACGGGATATTTGGTGGGAACCTTTTTAAACAATATTGCACTATCATATCTGATACCCTTTGGTTATTATGGACTTGAATTATCTACAAAGGGAAAGTATACGAAAGGGTTCTATCTTTTCAGTTTGCAAAACGGACATCTTCAAAGGGAAAAATGGATTCTATTAACAATTGCAATATTGTTTTTTGTAATCGGTTTAACTTATATGGGGAATAAAAAGACCTGTATATGATTGAACATAAAAAACATTTAATGCCCCTTTTTACAGAGATTTTATTGAATTTTAAAGAAACTAATGGTATAATTTCCATAATTAATATTATATTAGTTATACAAGTAGGGGGCTGAGGTTGGATATGCAGATAAAAGTAACACCGGAAGAGCTGACAAATCTGGCTGAAATAGCGAAAGGAATATCGAAACAACTTGATGATATTGCAAATGAAGTAAAAAGAATAATTAATTCCCTTGATTGGGAGCTTAGAAGCAAAGGGGCATTGGAAGAAAGAGCACAAATGGCTCAAACATTGGCACTAAACATGGCAGATGGTTTTACTAAAATGTCTCAAGACCTGATAAATGCAAGAGAACAATTTATAGAAGCGGACACGAAGGCTGCATTCACATCTGGAAATATGAAGGCTGCAACCGTTAAAAGTTCGAGTGCCTCAGCAATGTCGGCTGCCGCTGTTGCAGCGGCTATGTCTGCATCCTATTCATTGTGGCACGGACTCTTTGGCCCCGGAACGGAAAATTGCCCGAACACATTTGCAGGAGACCCTGTAAACGTGGTATCGGGAAATTTTTATTTAACAAGGAGAGATATAACCATACCCTCAAGGGGCATGGTTCTTGAGATAACGAGATATTACAACTCCATGGATAATACCCGGGGCATATAGGGTAACAGCAGTATCCAATGGAGATAAAATTTCTGCAAAGTACGAATACAATACAGATAGCACCATAGCCCGGATATTGTATGGAAGCGGAGTAAGTGCAAAATATGAATACAATCTGGATAAGAATGTAGAACAGCACTTTAATATCGTGTTAAACAGCAAATTAAAATATCAACAAAATGAATAAAAACAGCATATTAAAATTCCGAAAGCACAATTTTACCGTAAAAAAGGCAAATAAAAAGCAGGTCAAA
>JAAYTO010000120.1 GCA_012523755.1 Clostridium sp.
ACCGGAGCTATATGATGGCAGACACAGGGGATGGCACAGGAGGACACAGGGGGACGGTTCTTCCGTGTCATATGACACGGAAGAACCGTCCCCCTGTGTCCTCCTGTGCCATCCCCTGTGTCTGCCATCATATAGCTCCGGTGGGGCAGACGGCCGCACACTCACCGCAGTTGATACATACATCGGCATTAATCTTAGCCAATGTACCGTTAATCGTTATAGCATCCACCGGGCACACTTTTGAACATTTTCCACAGCCTATACAACCGACAGTGCAATTTTTCCTGACCACCGCACCCTTATCCATGCTCGAGCATGTAACGGTATACGTACTTTTTTTAGGAACCATTTCAATTATGTTCTTAGGACATGCCTCAATACACTTCCCGCATGCCTTGCACTTTGCCTCTATAACCCGGGCAAGCCCGTTTTCCACCACTATTGCATCAAAAGCACAGGCCTTTACACAATTTCCAAGACCAACGCAGCCATAAGAACATGCCGAAGGCCCTGCGAAAAGAGCCGCCGCCGCCGCACAGTCCTCTACTCCGGAATAATCAAACTTTACCTTACACGTCTCATAAGTACCGGCACACATGACCCTTGCGGTTTTTTCCACCACAGCTTCGGCTTTTATGCCCAGTATTTCCCCAATTTTGTCCGCAACCTCCTGTCCTCCGACAGGACAGCCATTTATACTGCTCTCTTTATTAACAACACTCTCTGCAAAGGCATCACATCCGCTTTGACCACAGGCACCGCAATTTGCCCCCGGCAAAACATCCCTTACCTTTGCAATTCGTTCATCCACCTTAACCTCAAACATCTTTGAAGCAACGGAAAGACCCAATCCCAGAAGTAAACCCATTCCTCCAACAATTGATGTCGGTATTATCAAATTATTAAGCATATCTCAACAACCCCTCTTAAAGATTGAACAAAAACCAATAGGCATCCAGCCCATTAGTTCGAAATCAGCCTTATATTCCCATTAGCCCTTGGAAACCGAAAAAGGATAATGAAACCAAAGCTGCAGCAATCAATGCTATAGGAAGTCCTTCAAAAGACTTTGGTATATCACAATATTCCATCCGTTCTCTAACCCCTGCAAACAAAACCAGTGCCAGAGTAAATCCCAGACCTCCACTAAACCCGTAAACCATAGATTCTAATAAATTATACCCCTCTTTAATATTTAAAAGAGCAACCCCCAATACGGCACAGTTTGTCGTGATAAGGGGAAGATAAATACCCAAAGCCCTGTAAAGAGGGGGCACAAATCTTTTTAAAACCACTTCAACCAATTGTACAAGAGCAGCTATAACAAGGATGAATGCTATAGTATCGAGATATTGCAACCCAAAGGGGACAAGTAAATAATCATACACCAGACGTGTCACACCCGAGGCTATGGTCATGACAAATATAACCGCCCCACCCATTCCCAGGGCTGTTGAAAGCTTTTTAGACACCCCGAGGAAGGGACATATCCCTAAAAACTGCGACAGGACAAAATTCTTAACTAAAAGTGCACCAATAACTATAACCATCAATTTATAACCATCCATCACTGTTGAACCTCCTCTCCACTGCCTGAAGCCCCGCAAGGCATTGGGCATGATGCACAACCCTTATGTTCAACCTTTAACGCCGTAAACTTGTTTATCGCTCCCAACACAAATCCAAAGGCAAGGAACCCTCCAGGCGGCAGTATCATTATCAATACAGGTTCAAAAACCCCTCCTGTAATATCCATTCCAAACCAGGTTCCATTACCCAGTACTTCCCTTATCGTGCCCAAGGTAAGCAATGCCAAGGTGAAACCAATCCCCATGCCAATGGCATCCAGTATAGACATAAACACACCGTTTTTGCTGGCAAACATCTCAGCCCGGGCAAGTATTATACAGTTTACAACTATAAGGGGAATATATATACCAAGCTGCTTGTCAATTGCAGGCAAGTACGCCTTCAAAAGCATCTGCACTATGGTCACAAAGCCCGCAATAATTGTGATATAGGCAGGAATCCTTACTTTGTCCGGAATCACTTTCCTAAGAAGTGAAATTACAGCATTTGACCCTATAAGCACAACTGTAGCAGCTATTCCCATTCCAATTCCGTTTTCTGCGGATGTAGTTACCGCCAGTGTGGGACAAGTCCCAAGCACAAGCCTGAACACCGGATTTTCCTTCATTATTCCCCTTGTCAGATTCTTAAAACCATCTTTAACCGCACTCACTTCAGGAATTCCCCCCTCGTTTCATAAGCTCAGCATTAATATCCACAGCTGCCTGAACCGCTTTTGTTACGGCTCTTGACGTTATGGTTGCACTGCTTATCGCATCTATCTCCTCACTTTTTGTCTTATTTCTTTTTACAACCGTTAACGGTTCTTCGGGTATAATGCCCACAAACTGGGATATAAAGGGTTCATCCTTAGCCTTGGTTCCTAAACCGGGAGTTTCGTTGTTATCTCCTATCTCGACTCCGGTTATTTTACCCTCAGTATCTATACCCACCGTTATTGTAATGGAACCGCCATATCCCTTACTTTCCACCAAAAACACGTTACCGATTGTTTCCTGACCCTTTACCCCTTTATAGGCTTTTTTTACAATATCAAGTTCAGCATTCCTGCTTACTATTTCCTCAAGCCCCTCTATTTCTTCAAAGCTGTCGGCCAAGCTCAACACCTTCCTTCTGGCATTGTCCTGTTCGAGCCTTATCATCTCATCTATTTTGCCAGCAGTCATTGCATTGGTAAAGGCAAGGGCAAAGGTAATGACAGTACATATCAAAAATAACACCACTGTAGGTTTAACTATATCACGCAACGGCTTTTTCACCTCCAAAGCTCTTCGGTATGGTATATCTGTCAATGAGGGGCACCATGATGTTCATAAGAATTATTGCAAAGGATACCCCTTCTGCGTAGTTGGTAAACAATCTTATAACTCCCGTAAGTAGTCCACAGCCTATCCCCATAATAATCCGCCCTTTTACGGTCATTGGAGAAGTTGCATAGTCTGTTGCCATATAAATAGCCCCTAAAAGCAAGCCTCCGGCTAGTATATGGAACAAAAAGTCCCCGGTAAAAGGAGTGGTACCTCCAAAAATCCAAGTGAACAAAGCCGTAGTTCCAATGAATGCCAAAGGTATTTCCGGACTAATAATCCTTCTTGCAAAAAGATATACCGCACCTATCAAAAGGGCTGCCGCAGAGGTCTCCCCTATACAGCCCAATACATTACCCCAGAAAAGATCCGCATATGACGGCAAATCCGCTGTCAAAGCCCCCTCTTTAAGCAATCCAAGGGGTGTTGCCGTAGAAATCGCATCCACACCGGATGTTGCTGCAGAAACCGCATCTATACCGGGTTTTGCCCAATTGGTCATAAATCCCGGATATGAAATCATCAAAATAATTCTGGCTCCCATTGCGGGATTAACAAAATTCTGTCCCAGCCCGCCAAACAGCTGCTTTATTATCACTATGGCTATAACACTGCCCACTGCAGCCACCCAGAGGGGAATGGTCGGAGGAAGATTCAATGCCAAAAGCAAACCTGTCACCACGGCACTAAAATCTGAAATTGTATTATTTCTTTTCATCGCCCGGCGGGATAAAAACTCCGATACCACACAGGACAAAATGCTCACCATAACCACAAGCAAAACCCTTGCTCCAAAAAAGTATACTCCGGCAAAAACCGCAGGAAGAAGGGCTATAACCACATCTATCATTATCCTTTGGGTGTTTGCTTTATCTCTTATATGGGGCGAGGATGAAACCACCATTCTATCTTCCAAATTATTTCCCTCCTTTCGCTGCTGCTGCCTGTTTTACCATTGCCTTGCCAAGTCTTAAAGACTGCACAAGGTTAATCTTTGCAGGACATACATAAGAACAGCTCCCGCATTCAATGCAATCGCTGACATGGTACTTGTTGAGCTCATCTATGTTTTCCTTTAAGGCATTATTATGAAGGCATAAAGGCAACAGATTCATAGGACATGCCCAAACACATCTTCCACACCTTATACATGCTCCGGACTCAGGTAATTTGGAGCCTTTATCGTCAAAAGCCAGCAAAGCATTGGTATGCTTAACCACCGGTAAGTCCATCGAAAACTGGGCTATTCCCATCATGGGTCCCCCCATCAAAACCTTTTTAGGAGGAGTGCTAAACCCACCACAAAAATCGAAAACCTCAAGAATCGGGGTACCTATCAAAACCTCCACATTCCTGGGATTTTTAACCGCCGAACCATCCACCGTAACCCTTTTCTTTATTAAGGGCATCCCGGTTTTTACATACTCGGAAATAAAGGAAATACTGTTTACATTCATGACAAGAACCCCCACATCGGAGGGAAGCTTCCCTGCAGGAACCTTTCTCCTTGTTGTGGCGTATATAAGCATTTTTTCCGCACCCTGGGGATACCGCGACTTGAGCTTAACCACACTTATTTTGTCGCTGGACTTGTCAATACGTTCCATCACCTCTATTGCCTCGGGTTTGTTGTCTTCGATACCAATAATGACATTATTAATATTTAGAATTTCCATGATTATATTTATGCCACTGATGACGTTCCATGAGTTCTCGATGATCTCCCTATAATCAGATGTGATAAACGGCTCGCATTCGGCACCATTTATGATAAGAGTATCAACCTTTTTATCCGGAGGCGGAGAAAGCTTGACATGAGCCGGGAACCCCGCACCTCCCAGCCCTACGAGACCGGATTGCCTTATTGCTTCAATAAACTCCTTGCTATTTGAATACTTCGGCGGCTTGATTCCCTCATATATCTCCTGTTTTCCATCGGTTTTAATTTCCACTGCCGTAACATAAAAGCCTCCAGCATGAAGCATTGGTGCCACTCCAATCACTGTCCCTGAAACACTCGAATGAATGGGTGCCGAGATAAATTTCTCGGAATCTCCAATAATCTGCCCCACCTTTACGGTGTCTCCCTTTTTTACACAAGGCTCGCACGGTGCCCCGATATGTTGAATCATTGGAATTGTTACCTTTTCCGGAACTCCCATTTTAACGGTCTCACAGTTGGCAGTGTTTTTGTAGTGAGGTACATTTGCACCACCTTTAAAAAATCTTTTAACAAACATTTATACGACCCCATTCAAGTAAAATTTTATATAATAACCACTTATCTTTTAATGTCAGTGTTTTTTAGCACAATGCAATGTTTCATGGAAACCCTTTAATTTCGCTAGAAATCAATTCTTTTAAAGATATTACAATAGTACCACAAAGAATGTTTTAATAACATGCTAAAAAGACTGCAAATCACACCATTTCATGTGAATATTTGTATGAAATAGAATGAACATTCTATTTCTTTGTATTCGATTTAATATATCATTCGATTTAATATATCAATAGTTTTAATATGCAGTGGTTATTAGCATAACCCCCTCTAGCCATAATAATTATATTTACTTATTTGCTGTAAGTCAAACAGCCATTTTTATTAAATATGTCTCTATTGCTTATTTATTCTAGTCCTTTTTAAAAAATGATATTAATATCTGATGCTAAAAATTTTTTATTGTTAATTAATTGTCAAGCCCTTGTCATTAAAGCATTTCAGAAATCAGACATGTCTTTTGTATACAATCTTGTGTTTTTTCTCTACTTTTTAAAGCCCATAACAACCCGGTCTATGCCAGACAAATCTTTTACAACCCGTATATCTCTATAGCCATCCTCCATAAGCCTCGAAACATCCTTCGCCTGATTGTAACCCACTTCAAACGCCAATAGAGAATGGGGCTTCAAAAACCGTACTGCTTCTGCGGTTATTTTTCTATAAAAATCAAGACCGTCCTCTCCCCCATTCAATGCAAGACCCGGCTCATGGTTCTTAACCTGCTTATGAAGGGTTTGTATTTCCCATGCAGGTATGTACGGCGGATTGGAAACAATAAAGTCAAAAACCTCAAAGTCATGCTCCTTTTTATCCTTCATAAAGGTACTTTGACACAAAATCTTATCCAGTCCTTGAAGAATGTCACCGCATATGAAATCCACACGATTCTCTACACCGCATCTTTGGGCATTTGTCCTTGCCACATTAAGGGCTTTTTCTGAAACATCGCAAGCGACAACCCTGCAGTTCTTGATATAAGCAGCAAGGCTTATCGCTATACACCCGGAGCCTGTCCCTATATCCAGTATTTCTGTTTTTTTACTTTCCGTATCCTCCACATAATTCAACACAGTCTCAACAAGGGTCTCCGTGTCCTGCCTCGGTATGAGCACATCCGGAGAAACAACAAAGTCAAGACCCATAAACTCCTGGTGACCCGTTATATACTGAAGGGGCTTTCCCTTGGCTCTCTCGCCGATAAAAGCATCAAAGCACCTGTACTCCTCATCCGTCATATTGTAGTCATCATGAGAGTACAGGAAACTACGATCTACCTTTAATATATGGCATAATATTACCCCGACCTCAAATGCCGGGGCATCAATATTTGCCATCTTAAGCTGTTGCATTCCCTTTAAAAGGGCATCCTTTAATATCATGCTACCACCTTTATTACCACTTGTCTTCCTCTTTATTTTCCACCAGTACATTCTTCATAGCCTCAATAGCTACTTCAATCTGGCTGTCATCCGGCTCCCGGGTCGTAAATCCCTGGAACAACAATCCCGGTGCGTTAATAATCCGGGCAATTTTAGACTGGCTCTTACCGGCAATTTTTATAATCTCATAAGACACTCCTGCCACAAGAGGAATGAGTATTATTCTCAACAGTATATTTATCCACAAACCGTGCTGTCCCACCAATGAGAATACCATTATACTTACTATCATTACCGTAAATAAGAAAGACGTTCCACAACGTGGATGCCTTGTAGAATATTTTTTTACATTTTCTACGGTGAGCTCTTCTTCATTCTCATAGCAGTGTATTGTCTTATGCTCCGAGCCATGGTACTGCCAAACCCTCTTAATATCCTTTAACATCGAAGTAAGGGAAAGATACAGTATAAACAATGCAACCCGGATTGCCCCTTCTACTACATTGTATAAAATTGAACCCATGGGTGTGGTCTCGTCAATGGGCAAAAGCCAAGCAATTGCATTGGGAAGCACCATAAAAAGTCCAACACTGAACAGGAGCGAAAACACTACAGATATATAAATCAGTACCGTCTGAAGCTTATCACCAAAAACCCTGTCAAGGAAACCTTCAAACTTTGAAGGCTTCTTATCTTCCTCCGCCTCATCCTCTAAATCAACAAACTCCGCAGAAAACATCAATGCTTGAATTCCCAAAACCATCTGTTTAAAAATACCAACAAAGCCCCTGATTATCGGGAGCTTTGAAAATTTGCCTTTCTTAGGCAGAGGCCTTTTTTCAACTATTATCTCACCGTCAGGCTTTCTTATTGCTATGGCCGCATTTCTGGGTCCTATCATCATAAGTCCCTCAATAAGAGCCTGTCCCCCTATGTTTGTCATATGCTTGGGTTTTTCGAATATATCTTGTTTCATCATAACCTCACTTATTATTTATTCTAAAACTATTATACATCAACCGCTTTTTTAACTCAACAGTCGATACGGGGTGCATTAAATAAATGTGAAGAAAATAGATGCCTGAAGGCATATTAAATTTATTAATTGAACCAAAAAAGATGGTTACTACTTGAAAATGTCATGAGTCCGGAAAACTTCCTACAGCATCTGAAAACTATTTCATTCGGCACCGTCATGTTGCTTATAAAAACTTTTCAATTCAAAACATACGTTCGTTTTTGTTGATTTTTTTATTATTTTTGAATATAATAGATTTGTGTATTAAAACCGGGATTAAATAAAGAAAAGCTATAGCAGGGAGGCTTTACAAATGAAAAAAAATATGCTCGTAAAGCCATTTTTAAAATGGGCTGGAGGGAAACGCCAATTACTATCAGAGATAAGAAGATTTTTGCCTTTGGAGTTTAACACTTATTACGAACCCTTTGTTGGTGGTGGAGCTGTTCTCTTTGATCTACAACCTAATAGGGCAGTTATAAATGATATAAACAAAGAACTAATGAATTTATACCAAATTATAAAAGACAATGTTGATGCTTTAATTAATGAATTAAAAAAATATAAAAACGATAAAAATTCTTTTTACGAAATCAGGGAACTTGATAGAGACAAAGAAAAATATAGCAGATTAACACCTGTTCAAAGGGCATCAAGAATTATTTATCTTAATAAAACTTGCTATAATGGACTGTTCAGGGTAAACAGAGCCGGTCAGTTCAATACACCTTTTGGCAATTATAAGAATCCGAATATCGTTAATGAAATAACCCTTAAGGCTGTGAGTACGTATTTTAACAAAGCAAACTTAACCTTTTTTTGTACCGATTTTGAAGAAGCATTAAAACGAGCCGGAAAGGGCTCCTTTGTATACCTTGATCCTCCTTATGACCCCGTATCGGACACGGCGAGTTTTACTGGATATGACAGAGGTGGTTTTGATAGAAGCGAGCAAATCAGATTAAAAGCTATTTGTGATAAACTAAATGAAAAAGGTGCAAAATTCCTCTTGTCAAATTCATCAACGGAATTTATTACTGAGCTTTATAAGGATTATAAAATCGAAACAATACAAGCTAAAAGAAGTATTAATTCAAATCCTGATAAAAGGGGAGAAATTGACGAGGTGTTGGTGAGAAATTATGAGTAGCACAAGCGAATTAACAAAAAACGACAGGGCTTGGAGTAAATTATTTGATAAATTCAATATACTTAAAACCATTGATGACAATGGATATTTCGAAATAACATCAACTCAGATTAACGAATTTAGAGAAGCAAGATTAATGACTAAATTTGATCACAAAGTTAACTTGCCTAAATTATTCTCTGACAATAATTTGGCTATTTTGCCGATATCAAGGGGTGCCTATGTTATTTCTAAGTTTGAAGCATATAAAGATTTTCATCAACTGGATCCTCAGATATATAAAGTTTCATTTCCTGACTATATTGAAAGTATCGATTATGAAAATATAACAAGTGAGTCAATCGCAATTAATTGTGCGTATGTATCGGGTATATTCAGTGATTTTTTGCAAGATCGGGAACTTCTCCCAACGATTAGCGGTAGAATGAGTTCGGAAACATTTTCTTTCCAAATAAGAAATACAGCAACAAGTTCTTATGTTTCAGTAGATGTAGCTAATTCTCAAATTGAGGTGGATGCCGGGTTTGAAGGTTCCAAAAGTTTATCGATTATCGAAGCAAAAAATTTTTTGTCTGATGATTTTCTTATAAGGCAACTCTATTATCCTTATAGATTATGGTCAAAAAAAATAACCAAAACAGTAAGACCTGTATATTTAGTATATTCAAATGGAATTTTCAGCTTATATGAGTATGAATTTCAGGAGCCACGCAATTATAATTCACTTGTTCTGGTTAAACATAGAAATTATAGTGTTGAAGCCGTTGAAATAGATTTAGAAGATATCTTAGATGTTTTAAGCCGAGTAAATGATATTCTTGAGCCTGAAATTCCCTTTCCCCAAGCAGATAGTTTTAAAAGGGTCATAAACTTATGTGAATTGCTCGCAGAAAATGAAATGACCAGAGAAGAAATAACATTAAATTACGCTTTTGACCCAAGGCAAACAAATTATTATACAGATGCTGGAAGATACCTAGGATTAATTCATAAAGAAAAAGTGAGTGAAAATAGAATTCCTGTTTTTTCTCTAACAGAGGAAGGAAGAAGAATATTAGCATTAAAATATAAAGCTCGGCAATTAAAATTTGTTGAACTAATATTAAGGCATAGTGTTTTTAAAAAGACTTTGGAGAAACACCTGGAATATGGTGAGATGCCTCCTAGAAATGAAATTGTTAATATTATGAAAAATTCTAACTTATATAAAGTCGAAGCAGACAGTACATACGAAAGGAGAGCATCTACAGTATCGGGATGGATTAATTGGATTTTGGAACTACAAAGGTAGATAAGTATTTTATTTTAAGGGAGGAGTTAAAATGAAGTCAAAATGCTGCACAATATGTGAAAAGCCACTTAATCATTCCCAATGGCATGAAAGTAAGAACAAGAAGTACAAATCCTGTCCTAAATGCTCTGCTGAGAATGGCAAAGAGCATGTTTACTATGACTATCCTGATAGCTTTGGAACTACAGAAAAGCGTATATCTTCAAATAATCCAGATGAACCACAAAGTTATTGTGTACCCTGTAGAGGTAGCGGAAACAATTCAACTTTAAAAAAAATCTTATGCAGTGATTTGAAATAGTATAATTAATTATTTATACTACCAAAAACATTTTTTATTCCTTTAGATTAAGTATTATCAGGGTTTTCTGAATATAAATAGATACTCATATGCTAGTAGAAGAAAATTATTTTCTACACTTTTTTTACTCCAAAATGCATTCATTTTGCAATTGTGCTGTTGTTTAATTACTATTTCTTTCAGTATAAAACCTACTTTTTGAAAAGCTTGCATCACATTAAACCCTAATGGAATAACATTGTTGTTTTTTCTGATATCTCCCATGAGAATTGCACAGTACTTGTTATGTTTTAAAACTCTGAATAATTCTTTTGATACTTCATTCATTTTACTTAAAAATTCGTCAATATTAAGTCGAGATAAATCATCAGGTATATCGTTGCTATATTTAATAATATTTGCATATGGTGGGTGGGTGCATACAAGATCAATAGAATTGTCTTGAATTATGTCTTTAAGTTTTAGTACATTACCTAATAATAAAATAGGTTCGATAGCATCTACTTTTTTAAACTGAATATTTCTTTTTGATATCTCAATTGCATTTTTATTTATATCTATACCAATACCCTGACGTTTTAAGAGCTTTGTTTCAATTATAGTGGTTCCACTTCCCACGAATGGATCGAGCACTAGCTCATTTTCTTTTGAATACCTTAAGATAATATTTCTTGGTACTTCCGGCGGCCAATTTCCCCTATAATCTCCACTATGTGTCGCCCAGTTCCCACGTTTCGGAAAAGACCAAATCGTTGTTGTTTGAAGTTCAAAGCCCACAGGTTCCAAATTTTTATGTGAAGAGCTTTTTTTATATTCCATTATATCTTCACAGATAGGAAGCCCTTCTTTTATTAACTCACTTGTATTTAACTCATAAGTTTTTGAGAAATATGATAATAAATCATTATCATATTGATTATATGGTTTTTTTGCATCTCTTTTCATTAAATTTATACCTCTTTGATTAAAATTGACTCATTTTTGATTATAACATATCCGATTCTTGTCCATAAACCATTTCTTGTACTAATTCGTAATATTTGCTTTTGATTGACTTAAAACAACTTTTAAGTAAACGTACTCTACAACCGAAAAAACGATAAGTACTATACTAACGTACACCTTTCGGTGTTATTGGTGTATTATGCCATATAGCTTATATTATTCTTTTTATAAGTATATAATTTTACCCAGAACAATAATAGGATTATTCGGACATGTATCTCTATTCTGTTTTGATAATGACGGTTTTGGAATCACCGTCCCATAAAACTTCTGCACCGAGGCTTTCTGAAATAAACCTCGCAGGTACAAGCGTTCTCCCGTTTAAAATAGTTGCCGGTACATCCAGTTTTCTTGTTTCACCGTTCACAACGGCATCTTTACTGTCTATATTTAAAACAATCTCATCCGAGCCTTTTATTCCGGTTACCGTCCTGGTCGCAGCATCCCATTTTACCTCTGCCCCCAAAGCTTCAAAAATATACCTGAGGGGCACCAGCGTTCTTCCCTCAGAAATTACCGGTGCTACATCAAATATTATGGGTTTGTCATTTACCTTCACTTTAACTACATCCTTCGGTATAGTTGTCAGAATGGTACTTATATAACCAACCGCAACCAATTGCTCGCCGTTCCATTCTATGCAAGTAAGAGACACACCTGTTGGGGCAAAACCAATACTCCAATTAATCCCATCCAGAGAGGTAAGAATCACTCCAAAATCAGCCGCTGCTACATACATATTGCCGATCCACGTTATATCGTTAATAGAATTTGTTATTCCTGTTGTTCTACTTGTCCAATTGATCCCATCGGGCGAAGTCATAACCAGGCCATATCCCCCAACTGCCACAAATTGTCCCCCTCCCCATATAACACTGTTGAATCCTGATTTTTGATCTATCTCAAGTAATGTCTTCGTCCAATTAATCCCATCTGGTGAAGTGAGGATAATCCTTCTATTTGAATTCATACCCAAGTTCGAACTGCCAACTGCCACAAATAATTCGCCATTCCATGCTATAGACCAGAAGTCGTCTTCCAAACCGGAATTCCTTTCAATCCAGTGCAAACCGTCGGATGATGTTGAAATAAGTCCTTCATCTCCTACAGCTACAAATTTTTCACCATCCCACACCATACTTGAATAACAGATCTTATCACCCATATTATACAATTCCCAGTTCACACCATCTGTAGATGTAAGTATTATTCCCCATGAACCTTGTATTACGTGCTTTTGACCATTCCAGGCTATTGCACTCAGTAGTCCTGCAGCTTCTACCCTCTCGATATTCCATGTCTTACCATCCTCTGACGTGAAAATGTGTGCCCGATTACTTCCAGCAGCTATAAAACGGTTGTCTTGCCATATTATATTGCAAAAGTCAAACATTACTGCTTTATCTCTTTTCACCCAATGTATGCCATCATTAGATGACATAATAACGCCAACAGAACCGACAGCTACAAACATTCCATTGCCATAAGCAACATCATTTATGGGAGCATCAACCTTAATTTCATTCCATATACTTCCGTCTTCCGACGACAATATAATGTAGTCATTAAATCCACCCACAATAACATATTTTTTTCCACTCCACGCAATGCCTTTAATCGGATGAATGTCATTAAAAACATCACTGTTTTCTATGTCCTGTAAAAGCCAATTGTCTCCGTCTTGTGAGGTCATTAATACATACTGCCTTCTGTTTATAATACCCGGTATAATTTTTTTCGTATACTCTCCTATAGCAACAAACTTATTCTCATTATATGTAACTGCATAAAAAACTCCTTCCGGCAATGAATATTTCTCCACCCATTCCTGTCCGTCGGTTGATGTTAGTATCTTGCCGTTTCTTCTTAATATCACAAAATTATTATTCCCACATGCAATTGAGTCTTTTTCTTCTACATTGACAGGCAGTTCCTGCCATGTTTCTCCATCCAGAGAACCGATTACTTTGCTTTCGGTAATAGCCAAGTAACGTTCTCCATTCCAAAGTATTTTCCTAATATCCTCTTTGATCCCTATATCAATTTGTGTCCAATTTACACCATCCTTAGAAGTTATAACGGTTCCTCCGCTACCTGCAGCTATAAATCTGCCATCGGCATATGTAACATCATATAGGTAACAATTAAGATAAAAATCAACTGCCGTCCACTTATCGCCATCACTCGATATCTTTATTGCCCCATCATATCCCACTGCAACAAACATATTATTTGCAAAACAAACGGCATAAAGATTACCGGCCTGCAATTCAGTATTTTTCTCCCAAATAAAAGCAGGCTGTGCGTATGCAGCTTGACCCAAAACCACAAAAATAAAAATTACAGCAAAGCACAAAAGTCCCTTTTTCATAATTAAAATCAATCCCTTTCCCAACTAATACCCGAACATAAAAATCTATTTGTCTTTAAGAATCATTCTTGCGGCATGTATAGCTACAGCAAGAATGTGCCTGCAGCTCTTTGCTTTCGTGTGGTACCCCGATGTCTGTGTTGTATACTGGCGAATAACAATTACCTCCGCCTGTACGTCGTGCTGAAATTCTATAATAACATTTTTATCCCTAGGAATTTTATTGAGATGCTCCCTGAGCCCAAACCCGTTTTTAGCCGGTATAACACAATAGAAATAAGGGTAACTTGTACCCTGCACCAGATTTATATTTATCTGGGCCTGGATACCGTAAAAGTCAGGCGGCATACCGTCAAAAGAAATAGTAAACCGTGCATCTTTGGGTACACTCTTGCCTGTTTTATCCCGGGCGAGCATTAATGCAGGTTTAAAATGCTCTCCTTCCAGTTTGACAGTTCTAAAATACTCTTCCATGCCTTTTATAATATCAATTTTTATACGCAAATTACTCTGCGTGAGAATCCGCCGTATTCCGTTAAACCACAGGGGTAATATAAGGATTATTGTGTCGGTCATTAAAATACTTCTTACTTCAGCAAATCCGGAAAAGGCCGACAAAACCGATGATAATATAAACAAACCCAGTATCAGAAGTACAAATACAAGGACTCCCAAGCCGTTGCTTATATCCAGAGCGTCCCGATCCCATTTTTTCGTTTTGTTATCCAGCTTTTCAATCTCATAAATGCGGTTCATATCCACCGTCGTCCACTGTGTGTCGGGTTCAAAAGCCTTAAGCCGTGCACGGCTGTCATAACCCCGAACCAGATTCAAAACGGTTGCACATATTAAAAAGATAGCTCCGGGCCAGGCATTCATCATGACGTACTGAATCAAAAAGCCAAAGGCAATAAACAGCAAATATATAATCATTCTGGTAGAATATGAAATACTCTTTAACACATAAAATTTCACGCTGTCCTGTTTTTCCGGAGGCGGAAAGCCCGGTATACGAATCCCGTTATTCATACTGTACTCCTTTCTTTACATAGACCGAAGGATTTCCATGCACTGTGGAGTTCCCCGCATCCATGTATATTAAAATATAAGGGACAGGCCCCCTGACACACCGCAAAATGTTTACAGCTCTTGCATTCTTCAGGTGCCGCTTCCTTGTTCCGTATCCCTTTTGACCTTTTATTAAACCATACCGCCTCAAAGCCTTCTTCCAGAAGGTTTCCCATGGGTTCTGACCAGCTTGAGCACGGCAGTACATTGCCTTCAGGATTAACGGAAAGCAGTCCTTCACAGGCACTGCATCCTTTATTCCCAAACCCTGCTGCTATAGGATTAAACAAGCATAAGGGTGTGGGCGAATACCACATAAATTTTACGCCTGTCTCTGAGGCTTTTTTTCGTAGCTTCGATATGATTTCACCTATATCACTGTAGCTAACCGTCAAATCATCGTCATCTCCACGCCCTGCAGGTATAACCAGATTAGCAGAAAACCTGTCGGAGCCCATCTCTTTACAAAATTCAGGATACTTCTCCGCCGATTCCCGGTTCAATTTACAAACGGTAAAATGAGGATGAACCGTAATTCCCGCTGCCTTTAAGGCTTTAAACCCTGCTACCGAAGCCTCATGGGAACCCGGTACTTTGGTAATGGAATCATGCACGGAGGCATAGGGCGATTCAATGCTCACCTGTGCAGATGAAAGGCCTGCTTTGGCAAACTCTTCGGCTTTCTTAGGAGTAATCAATGTTCCGTTTGTTATGAGATTAACCCTCATACCGTTTACTTTTGAGGCATATTTTATAAGCTCCGGAAGGTCTTTGTTTAAAAGGGGCTCCCCTCCCGTAAAAGACACACTCGGAACCTCTGCCTCATGCCGGATAATGTCGAGCACCTTTTTAAACCCTTCGGTATCAAGCTCCTTGTGCTTTTTTTTCTCGGTACATCCCGCATAACAAAAACGGCATTTTATATTGCAGGCATAAGTAATTGCCACTTCCGAAAGTATAGGAAGTTCAATATAGCCGGTACTGAATTCAACCCTATGAACCGCAGTAGTTGTGTAATTTTCACACACTTCACGATTCCATACACGTAAAAAATCTGTAAAAAACCGTTCCAATTGCTCCCCGGTATCTGGAGAATCGGAACGCACCTTGATAAAATCATGCACCGAGCCGCCCTTGAGAATATAATCAATAATACGTGCTCCGGTACTATTAAGCTTAAACGCCTCATTGGGCATACGAATCAACACATTGTCACTAAGCCGCATATACACATAAGGCTTTATTCGGGTTAAAAATTCATCAACCCAAGATAATCTTTGCTTATTCATCGGGCACCTCCACTTACACAAGCCGAGTGACACGCAGAATGGCAGGCTGAGTGGCAAGCCGAATGACAAGCATCATGGCAGGCCGAATGACATGCCGAATGACAAGCATCATGACAGGCTGAGTGACAGGCAAATGTACCTTTATTCGAATCCAAAACCGAATTAAAGGTCAGTCTGTCCGGATTAGCCGGTACCGATGCCTCATATCTGTTATAGTAATCCCTATACCTATGGCGGTTTATTCCACTTCTATAATAATACCAGTAAGGCCAACTGTCCTCATAGTACTCATCACTATATACCTCTTGGTTCTCCCTATTTAAATCGATATTTTTATTTTTAAGGGCTTCGGCAATCTTATCGTTATAGTATTTGCGGGTGGCTTCTATGTCACAGTCCCAAGTCTTGTTCTGCACATTATCCACCAGTCTTTGTAAAACGCCCTCTATTTCCCTTTCTTCAAATTCCCCGTCTCTGGCAGCTTCATACATCATCAACTCATATTCATTAAGAACCGATGAGGGATCGGGATGATCAATACGGCGTACCCTTAAGGGATCCCGGGAAATTTCCTCAAGAAATCCCTGATCTATAAGTTTTGAGAGAATAACCGAAAGAATCCTCTTGTAAGGAATCCCTATCAAAAGAGCTATCTCAACAGCATCCAATCCTTCGGCAACGGTGCCGTCCTTTCGGAACGAGGCTATCTCAAGCTTTGGCGGCTCCCAATCATCCCTTGCCCATTGAATCTCATCCAAAGTAGCCTGAGCCTGCACCATGGAACGGTGTTTTTTCCCCACAGCTAAAACGGTTACTGCAAAAATACCTAGCATAACAACGACTAAAGCTGTCCTGCCGGAAGATTTGCCTTTTGAATTTCCAAAATCCTGCGGCCGCCAATCATTCCGTCCATCTTCCAATCCGTCCTCGTGTTGCCCTTTATCATAGTCTGTTATTGCACCATCTATATCAAAAATGTCCTCCGTAATGTACTGTTGAATTTTAAAGCTGTATCTTGCCGGTAAATTCTCCCTGTGAAGCTGCACCTGAACCCGGGGCGTTTCATTCAGCATTTGCACCCTGTAGTCAATAAGGTATCTGTCATTCATCCACTGCTCCGTCGAAAAATCATTTTCCAGCAAGAATTGCTCCACCTCTTCTCTTGTACCCGATTCTGCCGGGAAAGCAAGAGGATAATTAATTCTAACGGTATAGTGCTCCATGGGTTCATCCAATTCGGTAGGAGCCCAATTAAACACCATAAGCCTGCGTCCGTCAGCCGATGTTGTTTCCGCCAGATAACCTGCCTCTGCCATGTTGGCAGCAAAACGGAATTTGTAGGTGAGGTAATCGCCCCCCAACCGCCTTTTGCCGGCATTGATAATATCGTATTTACCGCCGCCAAGATTAACTATGTCAATGGGATAAGATGTGTTGTCATCAGTAATAACCCATGCATTCTCCCGGTCAAAGACAGGACTTATGCGGTCAAATCCCGACATGGTAAACGCCATCATAGCCTTTCCCGGCACCAGATTATAACGGACAGTATAATAAACAATGGCATTTCCGTCAGGCTGCAAAATTACATCAGTTTCCACAAAACCAAGATTAGCAATACTTGATGCCCCAACTTCTATGGGAAAAGGAATAAGTAAGACAAACAGAGTTAAGAAAACAATTATAATTTTTTTCATAATTAACACCTTTATTATTCGCATAAATTTTTTCATGCGTATTTTAATATATAGACTTTTACATTAATCCCTACTTTTAAGTATAAAAGTTTTTTACACCATGTCAATACTTTATCCGGAGTACATCACGGTAAAAGCATGAACCCATCTCCTGCCAATACTCTCACAAGAGAGTTTTTTAAAATGCCATTTCAGCATTTAATATTCAGGCAAGAAAATCATTTTTTAAGAAATGCCCCCGGGATTACTAAGAT
>JAAYTO010000121.1 GCA_012523755.1 Clostridium sp.
ATAAAAAATATTTTAGCATTATCCAAAAAATGAAAATTGTGCTACACTTTTATGGCAAACAACAAAGCCCGCAAACCGTCTATTTAAATGCGGTTTAGGGGGCTTTTTTTCTTATTAAGTGTCAAACTCGGGATTATATATTACTCATAGAATGCGTGTCAATAATTATTTTACTGTTGTTTCAACCATTCATACCATTTTTAATGCTAACAGCATTAATATACCACTTTATTTTTTCTCTAGTTAGTGTTAAAATATTCCGTAGCAGCATAAATAGTATATTATATCAAGGAAGGTATCATGATGTACAAATTAAGCAGACAAGCTTACTTTAATGTAATACAGCTATTATTGGACATCATCTTTCTACTTGCATCATATTTTTTATCATATTTCATAACTAATATAATAACAGATTTGCATAATTTCATAGATTATTTGTGGATTATAATATTTTTTATTCCTTTATGGCTTTTTCCAATGAGTTTTTTGGGAATGTATGACAAAACAACCTTTTGCTATATTGATAGAATAATCCGGAATTGTCTTCTTTCCACTCTCTTGGCAAGTGCCCTTCTATCAACAATGGTTTATTTCGTTAAGGGCTCTATGTTCAACAAAACTTTATTTATAGTATTTGTGATAGTTGTATTAAATCTTTTAATGCTGGAAAGATTAATTTATACCTTTATAATCGCGAAAACAATGAGCAAGAATGGTGCAGCGACAAGGGTTATCATTATTGGATCACCTAGTACAGCAGAAAAGTATATAGACTATATTAAGAAAACTAATATTTGGGTCAATATTATAGGTTATGTCCGCACTGATTCAAAAAACACTGCCAAACACACATACAACCTCGGATATATAAATGATCTCGCTCATATTCTAAAGCATAATATCGTGGATGAGGTAATTTTCGCTTTGCCTAAGAATTACGTCGGAGAAGTGGAGCAATATGTCTTGTTATGTGAGAAAATGGGGATCACCGTTAGAATGGTGCTTAATCTCTATGATTTGAAATTGTCTAAGACGCATATAACTACCATAGGAACCTTTCCTATATTAACATTTCATACTGTTTCTCTTAATACCACACATGTGCTGGTTAAACGATTAATGGATATCTTGGGTTCAATTATTGGACTTATTATAACATTTTTTTTATCATTATTTATTATACCGGCCATAAAGATTGATTCTTCCGGGCCTGCTATATTTTCACAAGAGAGAGTGGGGTTGAACGGAAGAACCTTCAAGCTGTACAAGTTTCGATCTATGACTTGTGATGCAGACACTAAAAAACAACAGCTTGCCAAACTTAATCAAATTAAGGCAGGTCCCATGTTTAAAATAAAGAATGATCCTAGAGTCACTAGAGTTGGGAATTTTTTAAGAAGAACAAGTCTTGATGAACTCCCTCAGTTTTTCAACGTTTTGAAAGGAGATATGAGCCTTGTCGGAACAAGACCTCCCACATTGGATGAGGTAAGCAAATATGAAGACTTTCATAGGCGCAGAATAAGTATAAAGCCTGGTATCACAGGGTTATGGCAAATAAGTGGCAGGAGTAGTATCACAAATTTCGATGAGGTAGTAAAGCTTGATACAAAGTATATAGATGAGTGGTCAATCTGGTTGGATATAAAAATTATACTCAAAACTTTGCTTATTGTGTTTAAGAGAAACAATGCCTATTAAAAAATTAGGGGCATTAAGCCCCTTGTTTTATAAAAACAGCTATGTCCTAACATTCATATATCAAGTTTAAAACGGAAGTTCCCCATCATCCTCTGCCGGGAAAAAGCCTTCCATATTGCTATCTTTTTTATCAAGTCCATCTGTAGAATAACTATCTTTTTTACTGTCAGCAAAGTAGACTTCTTCCGCTACTATTTCTGTAATGGAATGTTTATTCCCCTGCTCATCGTTCCATGAACGGTTTTGGATTCTGCCTATTACCGCAACCTGTTGCCCTTTATGGAAATAATTATTACAGAATTCAGCCGTCTTCTCCCAGGCTGTGATAGGAAAGAAATCTGCCTGCTCCTGATCTTCCTGCTTTGCAAACCTTCTGTTTACAGCAAGCCTAAAATGGCACAGAACTTTACCAGTAGTTGTGTGCCTGACTTCAGGGTCTTTTGTTAATCTCCCGATTAAAAAAACTTTGTTCATAAAACCTACCTACTTTCTAAATTCCTTAATACAATTATACCAAACGTTCGTTCGATTGTCTATAGTCTGTTTAATTTTTTTAGAAAAAAACTGTGAATAATGCTACTCATATTTATAGTTATAATAACCTGTCCTACTTATTTCTATCTTGGTAAGCACTGCACCCACTATATTTGCATTTACACCATTAAGTAGTTTCTTAGCCCGTTTCGCCATTTCAATTCTCGTTTGACGGCTTGCCAATACCAACAAAACGCCATCGGTAATTCCTGCAACTATAGCAGCATCTGTAACCTGTGCAACCGGAGGAGTGTCTATAATAATAAGATCGTACTCATTCTTTAATTTGTCCAGAAGATTTTTCATTTTATTTGAGCTCAACATTTCAGCAGGATTTGGAGGGATAGGCCCACACGTGATGACGTGGAGATTTGAAATATCTTCCTTTTTCACAATCTTTACTTTTAAGTCTTCGTTTTGTTCTGTAAGTAAATTGGTCAGGCCACCCTTATTTTTAATTCCAAAATAAAGATGTACCTTTGGTTTTCTCATGTCTGCATCTATAATTAGAACCTTTTTCCCTAAACGTGCAAGGGTAACTGCCAAGTTTACAGCTGTAACTGTCTTTCCATCACCTAAAGTAGGGCTTGTAACCACCAGTGTCTTTAATTCCTTGTCTACACTGGTATAATACAAATTGGTTCTGAGTTCTCTGAATGCTTCTGTTGCTGGAGCCTTTGGATTATTATATACGATAAGGTTCTTGAGATATTGCTGTTCCAATACTTTTTTGTCTTTCGCCTTTTTCTTGCCTCTTTTACCCCCCTCAAATTCGGGTATGGTACCAATAACATTAAGTCCTAACTGTTTTTCAACTTCTTCTGCCTTTTTAAATGTATGATCAATGAATTCCAGTAAAAATATCAAAGCTGCCCCCAGTAACAAGCCTAAGAACCCTGCAATTGCAACATTCTTCTTTATGCTCGGACTGATGGGAGCATCCGGAATCTCTGCTGTATCAACAATATTAACATTCTTAACCTCTATGATTTCCGATGCCATTTTTTGTATTACTTCTGCCAACTCATTCACAACATTTGCAGCAAGTTCAGGGTCAGTATCCTCATAACTTATACTAAATATCCTGGAATCCTTCACAGTTGTTACTCCAACTTTTCCTTGAAATACCTTTACATCAACACCAAGCTTTTCATTTATTATTTTTGCAACACGGCGTGATTTAAGGATTTGCCTGTAATCTACAACGAGTTGATTGTTAAGCTGAATATCTGAAATACTCAATGCAATCTGACCTGGTTCTTTACCGAGAAATAGGGTAGCTTCAGCTTTATATATTGGCTTTAAGTAAAATCTCGTTACTACAAATGATGAGCAAGTAGCAAGTAGCAAACATATGACTATTAGATACCATTTCTTTAGAAGAAGATATACTAATTCTAGCACATCAATTTCTTCAAAATTTTTTTCCATAATTTTGACCCCTTTTCAGACAACTTTTCTTTTTTTAATACTTTTTTATAGGAAAGCCCTGATAATATTATTTTACTTGTGTTACATATTATTGTCAAATAAATAGATTTGCAAATATCCCTTTAAATTGAATGGAAGAAAGACATACAAAAACAAATGATTGTCGAAACCTGCGTGACAGCAGCAATTTTAAAATTAGCATCGAGCAAAAGTTTATCCTTATATTTTGCACTATTTAATTATTCAAAATATAACATCAATTAATATAATTTACTGTTAAAAATAAAAGTGGAGAAAAATATTCCAGAAACTTAAGTTCCGCTTCACAATGTTTCTTTTATATTTTTCTTCATTTAATAATTGAATCCCTCAACAGTGAGTACATAAAAAATCAATGCACTTTCTTAAGCAATCGGGTAGGAGGTAAATAATTATTTTATTTACCGACCTCCCACACCACCGTACGTACGGTTCACGTATACGGCGGTTTCATAGTTTACACTCTAACTTCAAGGTAATATTTAAGAAGACTTAAAT
>JAAYTO010000122.1 GCA_012523755.1 Clostridium sp.
ATTTTGCCTCCAGCTTCCTTCAGATTCCACGTCGCCGTGGACACCCTTGCTCTTGGCTAACGGTTCCTACTACCAAGCCCGTAGTGGACTTTCACCACCAAGTTGTTGCCCATGCTGGGCACACATAAAGAAAAGAGAAGTGTTTACCTTCTCTGTTCTTGCGAAACTTGAATTTAATAGAATATTTTTCTTCACCTGATGATTGCACCTGTTTAAAAAAAGTTGCCTTTATCAACCCGCAAGTTCCGGAAATGCCTTTTCCAGCTTCCTTAAGGCCTCGTATTTTTTGCTGCTGTCCGAACAACACTCTAAAAACCCCTTAATTCCCAGAGCCTTCCACATACTACCGTCGTCTTTTTGTATTACATCAATATTCTTCAATATTCTGTCATAATACATGGCAAGTATCTCATCGCACTTTTGAGTAAACACAGGGCTTTCCACAGGTATATCAATAACACCGTTGTTGTCTGCTTGATACTTTGATGAAAACTCTTTTTTGGCATCATCCCAGATAAACTCAACTGTTTTCTCGTCGAAAAATTCAATCTGACCGTATTCATCACTAATATCCAATTCCACGCTGTATATCCTTGAAACATTAAAGTCTACAGATACCTTCAAGTCATCCCCATTCAACAATTCCATGGCTTTTTCAGATATTGTATAACCTCCATAAGACCCAAGCAAATGTACTTCAAACGGGTAGGACAAAACCAGTCTCTTTCCTTCATCGGATACCAAATACCAATCTTTATTATATATAGCTTCCCCGGTTCCATAGCTCTTGCAAGAGTTTCCCACCACAAAGGTGTCATCTCCCAATTCCTCCAGTTTATACTCAGTGCCCGCTGTCCTTCCTCCAAAGTCGATAAAATCTATAAACTTCCACGTACTGTCGGGATTTTGCTTAAATATCAACAGCCGCAGATCCGTGAAACTTTTGAACTCCAAAACGGTGTAAGAATTTCCACCGTTTAGATCAAGCTGTTTTTTCTCAAGCTTATCGGGAGGACGAACCGTCCACTCGTCAATACCAAGGCTTTTGCATATATAATCCATGCAGCGACTTAACCCTTCTTCATCCGGGTTTTCCCTGGACAGCTCTCCGTTATATATTTTTTCAATATTTTGCGGGGTTATATTACCGGGTGCCAGTAAGTCTCCAAAGAATACATCCTCTTTTCCCGATGCTTCCGGCGATAACGTTTCATTATCATTTATGCCGGCTGCATCCGTTTCGATATGACCATCGGTCTTTCCTTTTGTATTGGGAGTCTTGACCCAATCATCAGCCCCATTATCGGTATTCAATGGATTTGTTTCTCTTTTGTTCTCATGACAGGCTGTAAAGATCATGAAAATCATCAACAACATTAACACTGTTTTTTTCATTAGTACACCCCTCTTTGTGCTAAAATTTTAAGCGTTTATTATACTATAACACTACTTGTCATCGGCATTAACCCATGTTTTTAAGTCATGTCCGGTTGGGTACTGAAAAAGCCTTAGCCCAAACTCCGGAGCCACTGCAATAATGTGATCAAAGATATCCGATTGTATTGCTTCATAATTGACCCAGTCAGTATCATTGGTAAAAGCATAGATCTCCAAGGGCAGGCCGTATTCTCCCGGTTGCAATTGCCTTACGATCTGAAGCATTCCTTGATGAATATTGGGATGATTTTTTAAATAATACTTAATATAAGCCCTGTAGGTACCCACATTGGTAAGACGCCGACCGTTAATCAACATATCACCGGTCACATTATACTTTTTATTGTATCTGTCTATTTCTTTTTCCTTGTTCATGATATAGTTTTTTAAGCAGTTGATTTTCTTAAACCTTTCAATCATTTCATCGGTACAAAATCTTATACTTGTAGTGTCGATATAAATCGCACGTTTAATTCTGCGGCCCCCGGCCTCCCTCATACCCCTCCAGTTTTTGAAGGAATCGGAAATCAACGAATAGGCTGGAATGGTTGAAATAGTCTTGTCAAAATTCTGCACTTTAACGGTATTCAACGAAATATCTATAACATTGCCATCTGCCCCGAATTTTGTCATTTGAATCCAATCACCGATTCGAAGCATATCGTTAGAAGATAGCTGAATACCTGCCACCAGCCCCAAAATAGAATCCTTAAATACGAGAGAAAATACCGCTGTCATTGCACCTATTCCACTGAGCAGAATTATAGGTTCCTTTTCAAGAAATATGGCAATAACAAGAATCCCCATAACTATATAAAACACTATTTTCGCAACCTGTAAAAGACCTTTTATCGGTCTGACTTTTGATACAGGAAAAAGATTATAAATATCCAGTATAGCATCTAGAGTAGCATTAACCCCATCAATAGAAATAAGAATTATAATTATTGAAGCTGCTTTTTTTATTACCCCATCAAAATCGCCAAATACAGGGGCAGCTGTATATACCATCACCACCGGTATGATCCTTAATAACTTGTGAAAAACTTTCCTTTCCAATAAAACATTATCCCATTCAAATCTGTTCTTTTTTATATACTTTGCAATAAGTGACAGAATAATTTTTTTTGAAATAAAATGTACAACTACAACAGATACTGTAAGCAACAGTATTACAATTCCAATAGATAAAATTTCTGATAGCCCGGTATTAAATCCATAATTTTTTAGCAAGTCGTTGAAAAAATGCATCTCAAAAACCCACCACCCCTGATATTGTCTATTTGAACATCAATTATAACATTTTAACAAACATCAAACAACATAAAAATAAATGTAAAGAAGCAACTTGCTTCACACTGTTTTTTACATTTTTTTACATATATAACATGTACCCATACAAGCTGTTAAAGTGAACCTTTTACTTTTTTTATAATTACCCTTGAAGCATTGAACACAAAAGTAGTATAATAATATTTAAGATGCGGCTGGAAATATACCAAATATAAATAAGTCGTTTTTTTTCTTGATAGTTTGTTAAAAAATAAACTATTTGTTTGACAATAATATTATGCATTCAATACATAAATAATAAAAATAATAACATGTAAAGGAGTTTTTATTATGTTTTCAATACAAACACTTAACAAGATTTCATCAAGAGGTCTGGAACTTTTACCTAGGGATAATTACGAAGTAGCTACCGAGTTGTCCAATCCCGATGCTATTTTGGTAAGAAGCTATAACATGCATGAAATGGACTTAAACCAGAACCTGAAAGCAATCGCAAGAGCAGGGGCTGGTGTTAACAATATCCCTATTGATAAATGTACCGAAAAAGGAATTGTTGTTTTTAATACTCCTGGAGCAAATGCAAATGCTGTTAAGGAGCTGGTGCTTACATCATTATTTTTATCATCCAGAAAAATATACAGCGGTATATCTTGGGCTCAATCCTTAAAAGGAAATGGGAATGAAATAACAAAGCTTGTTGAAAAAGGCAAGTCCCAATTTGTAGGTCCTGAAATAAAAGGAAAAAAACTCGGTGTCATTGGTTTAGGTGCTATTGGTGTCCTTGTAGCAAACGATGCCTGTGCCCTCGGAATGGAGGTAATTGGTTATGATCCATTCATTTCCATAGATTCTGCTTGGGAACTTGAAAGCAAGGTGGAAAAAGCCGTAAGTCTTGATTATTTGCTTTCTGCCTGTGATTATATTACAATCCATGTGCCGTTTAATGATAAAACCGCCGGCATGATAAATAAAGATAAATTTGAAATAATGAAAAAGGGTGTAAGGCTGTTGAACTTTGCAAGGGGTGGGCTTGTAGTTAACAAGGATCTGCTTGAAGCAATTGAAAACGGTACTGTTTCCTGCTATGTTACTGATTTTCCAGAGGAGGAATTATTAGGCAACGACAGTATTATTACCATTCCCCATCTCGGAGCTTCAACACCGGAGTCTGAAGAAAACTGTGCCATAATGGCTGTAAGTCAGCTTCGTGAATTTTTAGAAAAAGGTAATATAAAGAACTCAGTGAATTTCCCCGATTGCGAACTCCCTATGTCAGGCACAAGAATAATTGTTGCCCACGACAATGTACCGAATATGTTTGGACAGATCACTTCCCTGCTTGCTCAAAATAACATTAATATTGGAGATATGCTAAGCAAGCACAGAAATGTAATTGGCTATACAATTTTGAATGTCGAAGATTCTATTTCCAATGAAATAATAGAAAAACTAAAAGCAATTAAGGGAATTCGGATGGTTAGAGTAATTTAAGCTACAGAGTCTGTAGATAAATATGTAAGAGCCTGTTAATACGACGAAGGAAAGAAGATTATCCTTTCTTTGCAAAGCAAATTTTGCTAAACCTAGAGGCGTATTAACAGGCTCTTAACTTCTGAACCTTAAGTTTTTGAAATTTCTTTTTTCACATTTGTTTTATACATCTAAAAAAGTCTGCTTAAGGTCTTGAGCTTTCGTTTATCAAAAAAACTGTACAACAAACCGTATAACAGCAACAATGCCTACTATAACAAGAAATAAATATTGAAACAACACTATGGATCTATGAATTTTGACTTTCGGTCGAAAGACCAAAATGAGCCTATAGGGAATCTGCAGTATACAGAACAGATATAAAAGGACCCCCGCAGCATTTATATTCCAAGCAGCTTCAATATTAAAATCACTCATGTATATAAAACATCTTGTCATTCCGCATGTAAGGCAATTGTACCCTGTTACACTGTGAAATAAGCAGGGTATACCGGCTCGATAATAATTGTTACCGATTCTAAAAGAACTAACCGCTCCGTCGGTAACAAGCACAAACGACAATAACACAGGAACAAGGCATGAAAATAAAAGCAATATGTTTAACATATTACTTTTATAAATTAAATGTTTATTAGGTGATATGATTGAAGATTGTGACATTATTCCACTCTTTTCTTGTTTTATCCAAATATCGAAGTTGTTGCTCTAATACGGAAAAATTGCTTTCCATAACTTCTGTGAATAAAGTCATCATTGAATTTTGTCCTTCAGCTTCAGCGGAACAAATTTATTTATATCCTGCTTTATCACATGGTCTCTAATCCTTCTACAAATTCCTCCCAATAATCAGGGGAGAAAAATAAAATCGCCATATATATTAAAGAAATTGCTATCCCCATAAAACCAAGTATTATTCCTGCTAAAGCCATTCCATTTCCTTTTTCCAACCCATTCGAAGAATTAATCTTACTTTTGGCTATAAATCCGAACACAACCGCAAGTATTCCTGTCACTGAACCAATGCAACAGCAGGAAAAAGGCAGCGATAAAATACCGAGAACCAATGATGCAATTGCATAACCGCTGGTTTTAATCCGTACCTGCATATTTATACTTTCGTATGTATTGAATTGACCTGTTGTATTGAATTGATCTGTCATTTCGGAACCACCATTCAAAAGAGAACCACAACTGCTGCAAACCGTACTAAAATCTTCATTTGAATAACCGCAATTAGGGCAAAGTTTCATTTGCTAACCCCCTGTTTAATTATTTTGACCGCATATACACGATAATTTTACATTATTTTTGACTTTTTTTCAATATAAAACATTCATAATCTCACGGTAAAAGCATGAACCCATCTCCTGCCAATACTCTCACAAGAGAGTTTTTTAAAATGCCATTTCAGCATTTAATATTCAGGCAAGAAAATCATTTTTTAAGAAATGCCCCCGGGATTACTAAGATATGGCGTGTGA
>JAAYTO010000123.1 GCA_012523755.1 Clostridium sp.
ATAAAAAATATTTTAGCATTATCCAAAAAATGAAAATTGTGCTACACTTTTATGGCAAACAACAAAGCCCGCAAACCGTCTATTTAAATGCGGTTTAGGGGGCTTTTTTTCTTATTAAGTGTCAAACTCGGGATTATATATATATTTTACAACACTTTGAGGGTACTTGTCTACATGTTTTACAATAATCCTCTTGCAATACTATTTTAATAGTACTAATTTACCATTTATCAAGTTTTTTAGAACAATACTACCGGAAATATTCAAATTCCAGATCGTACATTTTTACTGTATCTCCCTCGTCTATTCCCATGTTCTCAAGTTCTTCCACTACACCTTTTCTTTTTATAGTTCTCTGGAAATACTGTAAAGACTCATAGTCATCAAAATTAGTAGATGCAACAAGTTTTTTTATCCAACTTCCTTCAACTACATAAACCTCATTTTCTTTATAAATATTATAGGAATCGTCCTCCTTAACATTATACAATGTCTCTTTTTCCTCACTGCTTGACAAAATAGTATCCGGAAGCTCTTTAAGCCTTTGAGCAACATAATAAATAAGCTCATTAAGACCGCTATTGGCTGCCGCAGAGATTGGGAAAACCTTGTATCCCTTGGACTCATAAACTTCCTCGAACACTGTCAGCCGCTCCTTAGCACCTGTAATATCCATTTTATTTGCAGCAATAATCTGAGGTCTTTCATACAATGCAGGGTTAAATTTCTTCAACTCTTCATTAATTGTTTCAAAATCTTTTATAGGATCTCTACCTTCTGAGCCTGAAATATCAACAACATGAATAAGAAGCTTAGTTCTCTCTACATGTTTTAAAAACTTATGACCAAGTCCTACACCTTCATGAGCACCCTCAATAATTCCTGGTATATCTGCCATTACAAAGCCATTTTCCGCATCAATATTTACAACACCTAAATTCGGGTCAATTGTTGTAAAATGATAATTTGCAATTTTGGGTTCAGCGGCAGTAACCATTGACAAAATCGTGGATTTTCCTACATTTGGAAAGCCAACAAGTCCAACATCAGCTAACAGCTTTAACTCTAATATAGCCCAAAATTCTTCTCCCTCATCTCCTGCCTTTGCAAAATTGGGTATCTGCCTTGTGGGGGTGGCAAAACGACGGTTACCCGCACCGCCCTTACCGCCTTTAGCAATCACAGCCTGCTGTCCGGCATGTATAAGGTCTGCAAGAACTCTTCCCGTTTGTTCATCCTTTACTATAGTTCCCGGGGGAACCTTGACTATTAGATCTTCCCCACTCTTTCCAGTACAATTGGAACCCTTTCCGTTATCACCATCTTCGGCAATGTATTTTCTTTTATACCTAAAGTCCTGCAGTGTCCTAAGCCCTTCATCCACAACAAAAACAACGTCACCGCCCTTGCCGCCGTCACCTCCGTCGGGACCTCCCTTATTTATGTACTTTTCCCTACGAAAGGATACTGCACCATTTCCGCCATTTCCAGCCCTTATATATATTCTTGCATTATCAATAAACATAACCGTTCAACTCCATGGAACATACTATTTTTATAATACTTAGTATTTCACATATATAAAAATTAAATCCCGGCTAAACCGGGATTTTCAAATATTCTCTATGCTGTAATAATACTTACCTGTTTTCTGTCTTTACCCAATCTTGAGAACTTCACTTTTCCATCCGTCAGGGCAAACAATGTATCATCACTGCCTTTACCGACGTTTATGCCAGGATGGATTCTAGTTCCCCTCTGTCTAACCAGGATATTCCCAGCCTTTACGAACTGACCATCTCCTCTTTTTACTCCAAGCCTTTTAGACTCACTGTCACGACCGTTCCTTGTACTACCCATCCCTTTTTTATGGGCAAACAACTGCAAATTCACTTTAATCATCGGTCAACACCTCCTCATCTAAAACCGATATATATCTTCCATACGAATGTTCAATTTGCTTAAACCCCAATACAATAGTCTCAAGGATAATTTCAGCTTTTTCCTTCTTGTCTTTCGGAATCTCATCCGAAACAATGCATTTCATATATCCGTGCTTTTCCGTATGACCATCGATACCGATAAATTCTAAAAGTGCACCTGCTGCCGTATACGCAAGGGCTGAGACCGCCGCACAAACTATATCACTTCCAGCCTCCGAAAACCCTGCATGTCCCTTTATCGTAAAGCCACGAATCAAATTCGTACTATCCCTGATGACTTTTATTTTAATCATTGTATACTACTACCTTAAGCATTTATCTTTTCAATTTGTACTTTTGTATAAGGTTGTCTATGACCTTGTTTTCTTCTATATCCTTTTTTAGGCTTATATTTGAAAACAATAATCTTTTTATCCTTTCCATGTCCCAGAACTTTACCAGTGACAGTAGCATTTGCAACGAAAGGATTACCAAAGCTAACACTTCCATCCTTTGACACAGCAACAACATTATCAAAAGTCACAGAAGAACCCTCTTCGTTGAGAAGCTTCTCAACAAAAACAATATCTCCTTCATTAACCTTATACTGCTTTCCGCCTGTTTCGATTATAGCGTACATAAAAACACCTCCCTACCCAGTCTCGCCAGCAAAGGCAGTTATCAATATTACGAGAATTATTGATTACATTTACAAAACCTGTACCGAGCGGCTACCGAGACATTTTATCACACAAGAGAATCAATGTCAATCTCTTTTATTTTTATCTCGTCATGTTTAACTTCCAGTGAAGGCTTGATTACTACTTTCTTATTAAATGAATTCTGAATTCTTGTCAGATTGTCGTTGCCTTCATCCTGTAAAACCTCAGCCACTGTCGGATAAACCTCAACTAATATGGCATTTGCTATGGTCATTGTTAAATATTTGATTATTTTTTTTTCAATATCCCTTGCCACCGATTCCGGTGAAAGGATTCTACCGGAACCTTCACAATATGGACAATTATATAACACTACGGATTCAAGACCCTCTCTTACTTTCTTTCTCGTCATTTCAATAAGTCCGAGTCCTGTCATTCCTATAACGGTAGTCCTAGTGCGATCCTTCTTCAACGTCTGCTTTAATGTTTCAATAACCTGCCGTTGGTGTTCAGCTTCATGCATATCTATAAAATCAATGATAACAATGCCTCCAACATCCCGGACTCTGATCTGCTTTGCGATTTCCTTGGCAGCTTCAAGATTGGTTTTTAAAACAGTGTCTTCAAGATTGTTAACACCGACGTATTTCCCGGTATTAACATCAATGACCGTCAGTGCCTCAGTTCTTTCTATTATGAGATAACCTCCACATTTTAACCACACTTTTTTGGCCAGTGCCTTTTGAATCATCGAATCAATCTGATAATGTTCAAACAGGTCAATATTCTTGTTAAAATACTCAACCCTGAGCTTTAATGCGGGAGAAAGCATTTCAACAAGCTCAAGCACCTTATTATATTCCTGTCTGTCATTAATAACAAATCTGTCAATATTCCATGTAAAAATGTCCCTTACAGCTCTATAAATTATACTAAGCTCCTTGTGCAGACATCGAGGAATAGGGCCATTTTGTTCCTTCTGCTTTATCTTCTTCCAAAGTTTTACTAAGAAATTAATATCGCTTTTAAAATCTTCTTCTCTCTTTCCTTCTGAGACAGTCCTTACAATAAGTCCCATGTTTTCAGGTTTTATTTTTTCAGCAATTTTTTTGAGCTTCGCCCTTTCCTCTTCTTGCTCTATCCTTCTTGATATACCTACATAATCGGCATTAGGCAAAAGCACCAACTGTCTTCCCGGTAATGTAATGTGCGTAGTTACCCGTGGTCCTTTTGTCCCAATAGGCTCCTTTGTCACCTGAACGGTTATCTCCTGTTCCGGCCTTAAAATCTCTTCAATGTTATAGCTTTTCATATCGTTGTACATCTCATCTTCATCTTCCGAAAACTCTTTTTGAGATACGGCATCCCCGACATATAGAAAAGCATTTTTCTCATAACCTATATCAATAAACGCAGCCTGCATACCAGGTAAAACACTGGCAACTCTCCCTCTGTAGATATTTCCTACAAGTCTTTCTTCTCCATCTCTTTCAATGAATATTTCCACCAGTTCCCTATCCTCTAAAAGGGCTACCCTTCTTTCGTTGAGCCCGACATCTACAATTATCTCACTAACCATTCTACCACCTCATATAGATAATATTACACGACCATTAAGGGGATCCATCAATTTTTCTTTATCTCCCGTAAAAAGACCAGAGCGATGAATTTTTAATATGTCAAAGCCATAACCGGAATAATCGGCAAACGCCTTTATTACAAACTCAGGTTTTAAATTTGCTGCACTTCCGGCAGCAAGCAGCATTTTAAAGCACAAAACCATCGACGGCGGGCTGAGCTTTAAAAGTTCTGCTTCTTTCTTTATGGCATTAACACATCTTAATAGCCATGGGTTTTTACACCGTTTAATATCAGAATAATCACTAGTTGCCGTTTGAAAAAGTCCAACTTCCTCTATGATGCTCATTTCAATATCATATAGCATAGGGCGTATATTAATTCGCTTTATTTTGCCCTTAGCTTCTTTATCAATATATATTTCTTCCTTATCAAGAAACTGCCTTAATTTATCCTTTAAAACTCCTATATCTGCATTATTATCCGTTGAAGATAAAATTTCATATGATGCCCCTGCAACAGAAGCCATAATATTAGATCCTGTATTCTTAACAGCAGCATCGACAATACGAACGCCTTCAGGAAGACTGCTGTTTAACCTCTGCTCAAATTCCCCCGGCTCCATATCCCCCTCCAGCTTAAAATCAGCATATTCAGATTCACTGGTAACTCCAACGGAAAGGGGTAGTCCGAAAATCATCTGCGGATGGGGATTGAACCCTTGAGAATAGGCTATTGGAATGCCAGAACGCCGCAAAGCTCTCTCATACATCTTCATAAGATCAAGATGGGAAATAAACTTAACTTCCTCACCACGAATAAATTTTACCCTAATACTACTCAAGACATATCCCCCCCTCAAAAACAGCAGCACCACAACCTGAGCAGCTTATCCTACAATTTGAGGTAACCTCTTGTCTTTCGGCCTTTTCATACTCTCTTTGCAAAAACTTCTTTGATATGCCCGTATCAATATGATCCCACGGGAGAACTTCATCATAAGACCTCTTTCTATTGGCATAAAACTGAGGATCAATCCCACATTCATCAAAAGCTTCCATCCATTTATCAAACTTGAAATGTTCACCCCAGCTGTCAAATTTACATCCCTTTTCAAAGGCCTTCAAAAGAACCTTTGATAATTTCCTGTCACCTCTGGAAAAAATAGCTTCTAGAAAACTAAGTTGGGGATCATGCCAATTATACTTTATATATCTTGTCTTTATTTTGCTTTTCAAGAAGGACTGTTTTTTCCCAAAAACCTCCATACTGTCCTGAGCTTCCCACTGAAATGGAGTAAAGGGTTTTGGAACAAAGAAGGAGGTGCTTATGGTAATATTAAGACCCTTTCCCCTCTTTTCCTTCGGAGTTTTCATATAAGCATCCACAACTTTTTGTCCAAGATCCGAAATGCCTTCTATATCCTCAAAGGTTTCCATGGGTAGCCCCAGCATAAAATAGAGCTTTACTCCACTCCATCCTCCACCAAATGCAGTAGAAACCGACTTTAGCAAGTCCTCTTCGGTAACTCCCTTATTGATTATATTTCTAAGCCTCTGACTTCCCGCTTCTGGTGCAAAAGTCAGACCGCTTTTTCGAACCTTCTGTGCCTTCTCCATTAGTTCTAAGGAAAAAGAATCCACCCTAAGAGAAGGAAGAGAAAGATTGACTTTCTTTGGCTCCATCTCATTAATCAATCCATCGGTGAGTTCTTTTAAAGAGATATAGTCACTTGTGCTTAAGGATGTGAGGGAAATTTCTTCATATCCTGTACTTTCCACCAGATTCCTTGCAATCCCCAACAGTTTGCCCGCAGACCTTTCCCTTACAGGCCGGTAAATAAACCCGGCTTGACAAAATCTACAGCCTCTTATGCACCCTCTAAACAACTCAAGCATTGCTCTGTCATGCACTACACCTGTAAAAGGAACCACCATTTTATCAGGGTAATAAACCCTATCTAGGTCTTTAATAATCCTTTTCCTGATTTTATACGGATACATATCATTTATCGGCCGAAATGAACTAATGATTCCATCGTTGTTGTATTTTACCTCATAAAATTGGGGAACATATATGCCCTCAATTGCAGAAATCGAACGCAAAAAATCCTCTCTTGACAGATCTTTCTTTTTCCAGTCCAAATAAACATCCATGACTTCATTTATAACTTCCTCCCCTTCACCCACCACAAAAAAATCTACAAAATCTGCCAGTGGCTCGGGGTTATAAGCACAGGGTCCCCCTGCACAGACAAAAGGATGCTCCTTTGTCCTATTAGTACTCAAGGCAGGAATTCCAGCAAGGTCAAGCATGTTGATAATGTTTGTATAACTCATTTCATATTGGAGGGTAAATCCAACAAAGTCAAACTCCTTAACAACATCATGGGTCTCAAGGGTAAAAAGGGGTATGTCATACTCCCTCATCTTTGCTTCCATGTCAACCCAAGGTGCAAAAACCCTTTCACAGAAAACATCCTTTCTCTCGTTAAGAAGATGATATAAAATCTTCATACCCAAATGAGACATACCAACTTCATAAACATCGGGAAAACAAAAAGCAAACCTTATATCAATTGTATTTATATCCTTATTAATACTGTTCCACTCATTGCCGGTGTACCTTGATGGCTTTTCAACACTTTGTAATATTCTATCGTATACTCTAATACCCAATGTAACCTCCATATAAATTACAAAAAAATTTGAAAATCGCTTATATATACCATAATCCAGTTTCAATAAACTGTATATTATATAAATATAATAACCAATTGGCTTCTTTTTATCAACACCAACTTATTTACATATGTATATAAAGCATTACAATATCCAAAACTCACTCAATTTGTATACTGCCATTCTGTGGAAATATCTGAACCCAAGTTTGTCCTAAATTCAGAACAATCTCATTCCCTTGCTTGTCCATATATTTTGTCCTTTCGGATCTCGATGACTTTGACCATTTTATCTCTATATATTCACCATTTGTAATAAAATACCCTTCTCCAGTTCCCACCGTATTAACTTCTTGCCTTCCGGCTGTATCGCCGGCAATATTATAATTTCTAACCTTTTGAATTATAATATTTTTTGTAGTAAGCTGTTCATCGGTAACTCTTTCCATATGAGTCTTTCCCTGTCGGAACCTGAGATACAATTTCTTTTCAGGGTCATAGGTATATTCGGAGATATATTCCTGAGAATATGAAAGCTTAATTTTTTCTGCCTTGCTGCCGTTTTCCAGTTCATAATCCTTGTCGGCATATTTAAAAACCTGTTCCTTTTCGGTCTGCGTTCTATACTTAACTTTTTCAACAAATTCCTTTAATTTTTCCATTGATGTATAGGTATCCTGCCAATTCCCCGGGTCTTTGGTCAAATCCCAAAATACCCCATAGTTTATATTGTTTATACCGAGTTTGCCTATGTCTTCCCTTGCCATAGGACTCCATCCCTCGTGTACATAGATTGCATCGTGTTCCATCGCATAGTCAAGAAAATAATGTCGGGAGCTTCTGACAGGTCCTATCATAGTTGAACCCTCACCCCAAAAAACAGGCATAAACCTTGTTATTCCTCCCTCAACAATTATCTCATAAATCACCTGGGCTTTGTTCAATCCGCCCTGAGGGAGAACTCTTGTACCCTGATTATCTATCATTACCGCATAAGGTCTCATTCCTTTTTCTGGTAGAGCAAAATCCACTTTTTGAGGAACATCCTCTGGCTCAGGGGTGTTTTCGGGCTTTCCAGTGAAAGTAACACTTGCTTTGGTAGGTGACGGACTTACAACTTCATTACCGGTTTCCGAACTCTTGTCACAGGCTGACAATAAAACTACAAATATGAATACAATTGCAATTAAATTCATTTTCTTCAGCATTGTAACATTAAACATTTGTATCCCCCATTATCTTTTGTTCGTTATGCACAATTTATATTTCTATATAAAAAAGTAAAATCCTTCAATTCTTTCGAATGAGGATTTTAAAATCTTAGGAGCAAAGAAGCCCCCTTGGCTTTTTCATAATTTACTCCATAAAACCGTTCTAAATTTTAATCCCCCGCAACTTCTGTTTTTGTTAACCATGTACGGGAATATCCTCAATCCTCATTCTTCATCATAATCATATTCCTCGCTCATTCTCGTTTTAAACTCTTCAAAAACTGCCTCCAACTCATTCTCATCATCAATAGTGACAAAGCTATCCTCTCCATCAGGATCCTCAACAATTTTCAAAATAACTACCTGCTCTATATCCTCTTCATTGTCATCCTGTTCAACTGGAAGGAGAACTACATACTCGCTCCCATTAAATTCAATCGTATCTAAATATTCAAACTCAGATTCTTCTCCATTTTCATCAATTAAAACCACTAGGTCATCTCTTTCTTCATTCATAAATATTCCTCCTATTTTCCATTATAGATATAAATTATATCATAGTTTTTAAAAAATTCCATCATTATCTGTATGTTTCGCAAAAAACAGTTTAATATTTATTCCGGTTTTTGCGGAACATATTCCTAAAGCTATTGAATGCATATGCCTTAATTTTCGTTCTTTCTGCATTCAATATCAGGTTTCGCAAAAAACAATTAAAATATTTATTTTGGTTTTTCACTAATCACATTATATTGTTCCCCAAACTGTTCAAATATCCTTGCAAAATATAAACTGCTGCGATTTGATCTACCACCATCTTCTTTTTTGATTTTTTCACACCCATTTCATGCATTGTACGATTGGCTGCTACTGTTGTAAGTCTCTCATCCCACTTTATAACTTCGATGTTACTCACTCTCTTCTTCAATAAATTTATAAACTCAATAGTCTTTTCTCCCCGAAAGCCCACAGTACCATCCATGTTTTTAGGAAAACCCACAATAATTTTTTGGATATCATACCCCTTAATCAATTGGGAAATTCGCTTCAGTGGAACTTCAATATCCGTTTTCCACTTTATTGTCTCAAGTCCCTGGGCTGTCCACCCCATCGGATCACTTATCGCAATTCCTATTCTGCTGTCGCCATAATCAATGCCCATAATCCTCATACATACCTCCGATATATCTTCAAAGAATCCTTTGTAAATCAAAATCAACAAACCTTTATTGCAAACACTGGACACACCGAGGCACAATAACTGCATAAAACACATTTATCCTCCCTAACCTTTGCCTTTTTATCAACTACACTAAGTGCCCCCTGTTTACACCGCTGTACACATTTTCCGCAACCCTCACACCACCAATCGATATGAAGATGCCTTTTTCTCTTCAAAAGGCTATCCCGTATCTCTTGAGGCACAGCTTTGTTTTCAAACACACACACATTCATTATAACCTCTTCTATGGATTGCATACCAAGAGCTATGGAATGTATGTAGGGAATATTTAACACAAAGTCCATACTCTCCTTATAGGACTTAATGAGATTTCCTCCTCCCAAAGGCTTCATGCTATATATGCCTTTTCCGGCAGAATAAGCTTTTTTTACGGCTTCCAGCATGGCATCTATCGTTCCGTCACCAATACCTATTCCATGCTTGTTTACCAGTGGGTGAATAACGTCAATTTCAGGCATATTTGCACAGGCATCCACCACTTCAATGTTATGAGTTGATACTCCAACAGCTTTGATAATTCCCTTTTCTTTCATTGAAATATAGTATTCCAATGCTTCTCTATGCCCCTTAAGGGTCAATCTGCTTTCCTGCTCATGAAGTAAAAAGATATCTATAACATCCACATCCAATTCTCTTCTTGCCTTCTCTAAGCTGTCTCTTGCTCCTTCTTTGGAATAGGCATAGGATTTTGTTGCAATTATTATTTGCTTGTTTGTTTTTTTTATTGCTTCCCTGATATGAGGATAGGTGCCATAAAGCTCTGCGGTATCTATGAAGTTAACCCCAAGCTCAACGGCTTTAAGTATTACATCCGCACCTTGCTCAGGTGGGAGATTAACTTGAAGCGGTCCAATAATAAGACCGCCAAAGCATAGCCTTGAAACTTCCAGACCAGTATTGCCCAATTTGCATAATTCCAATAGTCACACCAACCTAACAGCAACATTAAAACTGCAAAAAACTCCGTATCGATTATACGGAGCCTTTATTTGTAGTTTCTTCTAAATAAAACCTTAGTATCTCCTCTAACAATTCATCTCTTTCCAATTTCCGGATTGCACTTCTCGCATCCATATGATTAGTTATATAAGTTGGATCTCCAGAAAGGATATAGCCTACAATCTGATTAATGGGATTGTAGCCTTTCTCTTTTAAGGCCTGATAAACAGATAAGAGTAATTCTCTTGCCTCATTAACCTTCTCTTTTTCTACTTTAAACATCATTGTTTCATTGTCTGCCATAACTAATCACTCTCCTGTCCAGAATAAGGACCCTTTTGCCATCATCTCACCATTCAAATAAATAAGCCCACATATATATAGTAATACAATAGGATAATTTATGCAACACATTTTAATTTCAAACAAGCTTTGATTGTTCAATTTTTCTATTACATAATCCCTCAATCTCATTATAAAGCAAACTCCTTAACAGTGCATATTATTCAGGTTCATAAAAAAAGAAAACATGGAATTTTATCCAATTTCTCTCCCCTTCTTAACCCTCATTTCCGTGAATTATTTCTCCCGTCATGTAATCTAAAACAGCCTCTTTTAAAAGCACCTTTATAATTTTTCCATCAAATTCTTCGTTCCCCTCACAAACAACCTTTATGTAATTGGTAGTCAATCCTTCGATATATCCTTTCATTCCCTTTACCTCCTGCTCGAACAGCACAGACATCACTTTGCCTATATAGCCCTTGTTGTACTTTAACTTCATACTCGAAGCAAGGTTTATAAGCATATTGCTCCTCTCTTCCTTTTTCTCCGGTAAAATCTGATTCGGGTATGATGCCGCAGGAGTACCTTTTCTTGGAGAATACTTAAAAACATGCATCCCTGCAAAGGATATTTCCTGAAGAAACCTGTATGTTTCGTCAAATTCTTCATCTGTTTCCCCTGGGAACCCAACCATGATATCTGTTGTTACTGCCACATCCCGTATATTTTCCCTTAGAAGTGCCACAGATTTTCTATAGTCTTTCGTAGTATACTTCCTGTTCATACGTTCTAATGTTCTGTCACATCCGCTTTGAAGGGAAAGATGATATTGGGGACAAACCTTTTCCAGCTTTTTTATTGATTCAATAAATTCTTCATTTATTAATGTGGGCTCAATTGACCCCAGCCTTATCCTTTCTATACCTTCTATCTCATGAACCTTTTTTATAATATCTATTAATGAGGTTGTTTTAATATCCTTGCCATAGGAAGCAATATGTATACCGGTCAGCACTACCTCCTTATATCCGCTACGGGCAAGATCGGTTATTTCATTTAAAATGTTTTTTTCATCCCTGCTTCTTACCGGCCCCCGGGCATAAGGTATAATGCAGTATGAACAAAATTGGGTGCACCCTTCCTGTATCTTTATAAATGCCCGGGTACGCTCCCTAAAAACATCAATGCCCAGTTCCTCAAACTCCCTTGCCTTCATTACATCATCGACAAAATTAAGTTTTTGTCCCCCTGCCTCTAATTCTTTGATATATTCAATAATTCTGCCCCTGTCTTTCGTTCCGATAACCATGCTTACACCTTCTATCTTACTTACTTCCTCAGGTGCGGTCTGGGCATAGCATCCGACAACAATAACCACAGAGTCTTTATTATTCTTTTTTGCCTTTCTTATCATCTGTCTGGACTTTCTATCACTCAGATTTGTCACTGTGCACGTGTTTATCACATAGACTTCAGCCTCTTCTTCAAAGTCTACCACACTATAGCCGGCCTTTCTGAAAATTCCCGATAGGGCTTCGGTCTCATATTGATTTACCTTACATCCGAGTGTACAAAATGCAACCCTTTTCATTGTATCTTTCAAACTCCTCTGTTATTAAACTCATTGATATTTTACTTTTTTAAAAAAAGCATACAAAACACTAAGTAAATTTTAGCAATATCACGATTGACTTGCAATAATAAACAGGTTAATATATAACCATGGAACAAAATCGAGAAAAGAAACTTAAAAGGGGGAAATTGTATGAAGTCATTTAATATTTCACTTAAGTCAATCACTGATGTAAAGGATTTTGTTAATATAGTTAATAAATATGATTTCGACATTGATTTAACATCAGGTCGCTACGTGGTTGATGCAAAATCCATTATGGGTATATTCAGCTTGGACTTAAGCAAACCCATCAAAGTAGATGTTCACACTGATAACTGCACAAATTTCTGTGAAGAAATCAAGAACTATATTGTATAACTGCAATTAAAGGAGGTAAACATTCAATTTGCCTCCTTTTTTTGTTTAGCAGGATTTCACTTCCCATTCCTTAAATCTTCCTCTGAGATAACCGTAATACCACTACTCTTGAGGATTTGTGCAGTTACTCCACTTCCACTCCTCGTTTTTCCTGAAAATGTACCGTCATAAATGCTACGGATACCACAAGACGGACTTCTCTCCTTTAGTATGGCTTTTTTAATACTCATTGTTCTTGCTAGCTTTAATACCTCTTTTGCTCCTATGATAAAATTTTGTGTAACATCTTCCCCATTTTTACTTATAACCTTGCTCTTGCCATTCAACACATCTTCTCCATCGCCGTCAATTATCTCAACTGGAGACCTTGGCGTAGGGCATCCCCCCAGTTGTTCCGGACAAACAGGTATCAATCTTTCCTTCGATAGAAGCTTCATCACTTCACTATTCAAATTGTTTGTGCCGTTATATTTGCAATTTACTCCAAGAAAGCATGCACTCACAAGTAAAATAGCGGATCTCCCCCTTTACCTTTTTATCTTTTTTGCTTTTTTCTTTCCCTTGACATGTAACAGCACAGACTCCTCTACCTTTCTCTTCCTCTTACGCTTTGTTTCCTTTGTAGTTTGCTCCTTATCAGCAAAATCTATTTCAGTTTCTATATCCTTGCAGTCTTCACTGCCCACAACTGCAAATTCAATCTTTCTTGAAACGGTATCCGCCCTGACCAACATAACCCTTACAACATCTCCGACACGATAAACCTTTCTGCTTTTTTCGCCTATCAAGCTATAATTCTTATCATTAAAAACATAGTAGTCATCCTCCATGCTGCTCATTCTGACAAGTCCTTCAACAGTGTTCTCAAGCTCTACAAACATGCCAAAAGAAGTAACGTTTGATATTATGCCTTCAAACACTTCTCCCTCATACTTCTTCATAAACTCAACCTTCTTAAAGTCTTCCGTCTCCCTTTCAGCCTCTTCCGCAGCTCTCTCCCTTTCGGAACAAAGCCTTGCTATTTCCGGTATCCTTTCGTTAAGCAGTTCTTCTCTTGTCAGACTCATATTTCCCTTTAAATACTCCTTCATTATCCTGTGAATAATAAGGTCGGGATATCTTCTAATAGGTGAAGTAAAGTGACAGTAATATTTTGCTGCAAGTCCGAAATGCCCGTCGTTCATGTGACTGTATCTGGCCTTCTGAAGAGATCTTAACATAACGGTGTTTATTACCGTCTCTTCCCTTGTTCCTCTCGCCTTATCCAAAATATCCTGCAATGCCTTTGGATGTATTTTGCTAATGCCCTTTAGGGTGTAACCCATGTTATGCACAAACTCACTGAAGATCTCCATCTTCTCATTGTCAGGTTCTTCATGAATTCTATATACAAACGGCGTATTTATCCAGAAAAAGTGCTCAGCAATAGTTTCATTGCATACCAGCATGAATTCTTCTATTATTCTGTTTGCTATTGTGATTTCGTACCTTTCAATCTGTACGGGCACACCCTTTTCGTCAAGTATTATTTTTGCTTCATCAAAATTAAAATCAATGGCACCCCTTGCCATCCTCTTTTTTCTAAGGATAAGAGCCAGCTCCTTCATCGCCAAAAAATCATCAAGAAGATATCTATACTCTTCAATAAGCTCTTTGTCATTCTCCTCAAGTATTTTATAAACATTGGTGTATGTCATTCTTTCGTTAATATTGATTGCACTTTCAAAAATTTCATGATCCAAAACCCTGCCCTCATCATCAATCTCCATCATTACAGTAAAAGCAAGCCTGTCAACTCCGGGATTTAAACTGCATATTCCATTGGAAAGTGCTTTCGGAAGCATCGGTATAACCCTATCCACCAAATAAACACTGGTACCCCTTTTTAGTGCCTCCTTGTCCAAATAAGAACCCTCAGTAACATAATGGCTTACATCCGCAATATGAACACCCAGCCGGAAATTTCCGTTATCAAGCCTCTCAATTGAAACCGCATCGTCAAGATCTTTAGCATCTTCTCCATCAATGGTAACCATGCGAAGGCTTCTTAGGTCTCTCCTGCCCCTTATCATTTCCTCAGATACTGTCTGGGTTATTGCTTCTGCCTGTTTTGTAACTTCCTCCGGAAAATCCTCTCTTAGGTTATAGGCCTTGATTATAGATAAAATATCAGTTCCCGGCTCATCCCTGTCTCCAATTATTTCAGCAATCCTGCCCTCAGCATTTCTCCTTTTCGCAGGCCATTGAATTATCTCAGCTACAACCTTCTGACCTGACTTTGCACCCTTTGTTTCATCCTTCGGAATAAAAATATCTCCAGAAATCTTGGGGGCATCCGGAACCACAAATCCGAAATACCTACTGTTCTCAAAGGTTCCTACAACAGTATCATTTGCTCTTTTTATTATCCTGATTATTTCCCCCTCTGCCCGCTTATCCCCAATAACTTTTTTATTGATTCTGGCAATAACCCTGTCTTTGTGCATAGCACCGTTTAGGTTCTCTGAAGAAATAAAAATATCCCTTATGTTTGCATCATCGGGAATTACAAACCCATATCCCCTCTCATTTCCTTGAAGATATCCCACTATAAGATTCATTCTTTCAGGAACCCCATATCTATTCTTGTGGGTCTTAAATATACTTCCTTCCTGTTCCAGTTCTTTTAATAAGTTCTCAAAAACTTCTATATCGCTTTTGGGCACATCCAATACAATAACCAATTCACTGAATAATAAAGGTTTATATGCATCTTCCCTCATAAAAGCTAATATTCTCTCTTTTCTATCCTTCATAGTTTTTCGTAAAGCCGCATTTTTTTCGATTATAGAAAAATTTTCTTACTTTCGCGGTGTTTCAACGAGGCTAATGATATGCTAAACCGCCTGAAAGGCTAATCGGTATCCGCCCACTTATAAAAGTTTTGGACATTTATCGCCTCGTTATAATTTGCGGCACACTTCCTCCTTCTCCTTATAATTAACCTGATTATAATATTTTTCCCGCAAAGTACATTATTTAATACTTTAACGCGAATGGATTTATATTGAATACAGAAATTACCGGTTTTAGTTTCATCGCAACAAGTCCACTCATGGAAATATAAATAAATATATAAACAAAAAACCAAGTCTATCCCTCAACTTGGTTTTTTGCTTTATAAAATCTATGATTTTAATCATTTAACTTACAAAAATAGCTTTAAAGACCCAAGTCTTCAGAAATCATCTTCATGGCCTTCAAAGCAATTTCAACAAATTTCTCCAGAGAAATCCCTAATTGCTCGCATGACTTAATCTGCTCCCGGTTTGCACCTTTTGCAAAGCCCTTTTCGTCCATCCTTTTAAGCACAAACTCAACAGTAACATCCTCCAACTTTTTAGAAGGAAGAATCAATGCACAAGCAGTTATCAAGCCGGCCATAGGGTCAGAACAATATAATGCTTTATCAATCTTTCTCTTCCTTTCAATGCCATGATAGTCGTTATGTGCTCTTACAGCATATACAATTGAACTCTCAACATCCAGACTTTCAAGAATATCAGCACCTACCAAGCTGTGTTTTGAAGGATCATCTACTGTTTTATCGTAATCAATATCATGGAGCAGACCTGCTAATCCCCATTTGTCGATGTCATCCTTAAAATAAAAAGCCAATTCCTTCATAATAGCTTCAACCGCAAGAGAATGCTTTATTAAATTTTCGTTTTTCACTCTGCCCATTAACTCTTCTAATGCCTGTTCTCTTTCCATCGAAACCACTACCTCCAATTCTTTATTGAACCGCTAATGCCAGAAGATAAATATCAAACTGACCTATAACATTCAATTTGCTTATGTATTCAGGATATAATCCCCTTAAAACCTCTATTTATATTACTAAACCAGAACAACAATTACAAGGAATATATTGAAGTTTCCGATAAGAAAATGTATTATTACTAAAATAAACAGATATATTATTCGCTTCTACTTACCATATTCAGCTTTAGCTGAACAAGACCGCTGATAGAGTATAAAAGGAAACTGTATAATACAGTCTCCTTTTTTGATTTTATTTAGAATTCAAAACAACTTGTAAAACAACTGAAGTAATAATGAATCCAATAGCTGCAACTATAGTATATTTACTAAGAATAGCATCAATTGTCCTTCCTTTGTTTTTCCCGAAAAATGTCTCCGCACCACCGGCAATAGAACCCGACAGCCCGGCCTGCTTACCAGATTGAAGCAAAACAATCACAACTAACGATAGCGAAAATATTATGTGTAAAATAGTTATTACTATTTGCATGCTATAGGCACCTCCTAAGAAATTGACAGAATACATTCTAACACAATAACAATTAAAAAACAAGCTTTATTGCCAAGGATTTTTAATTTATTAATCTCTCTACCCATATATTCTGTCTTTTTATCCGTTACACATCGATGATGTGTATTCTAAACTCTTAACCTACTTATTTTTTAGGTTGAACCATGCATTAAGACCGGGATAGATACTAACGTCTCCTAATTCTTCTTCAATTCTTAATAATTGATTGTATTTAGCAACACGGTCAGTTCTTGACGGTGCCCCGGTTTTAATTTGTCCTGCATTGGTTGCAACAGCAATATCGGCAATTGTTGCATCCTCAGTCTCTCCCGACCTGTGAGATACAACTGCAGTGTATCCTGCACGGTTTGCCATTTCAATGGCATCAAGGGTTTCAGTTAATGTTCCAATCTGATTAACCTTTATCAGTATGGAATTTGATATTCCAAGATCAATACCTTTTTTGAGTCTTTCGGTATTGGTAACAAAAAGGTCATCTCCTACAAGCTGAATCTTGCTTCCAATTCTATCGCTAAGCATTTTCCAGCCTTCCCAATCCTCTTCAGCAACACCGTCTTCAAGAGAAATAATTGGATATTTGTTTGCTAATTCCTCCCAAAAACTAACCATTTCTTCCTTCGTCTTTTTAATGCCTGACTTCCAGAAAAGGTAAGATCCATCTTCCTGGTACATTTCTGTTGCAGCAGCATCTATAGCAATTCTGAAGTCATCTCCCGGTTTATATCCAGCCTTTTCAACTGCCTCCAATATGACCTGAATAGCTTCTTCATCGGTCTTAAGGTCAGGTGCAAACCCTCCCTCATCTCCAACAGCAGTACTGTATCCCTTATCCTTTAAAACTTTCTTTAAGTTATGGAAAACCTCTGCACACATTTGAAGAGCATTCTTAAAGCAGCATGCTCCTACCGGCATAATCATGAATTCCTGTATGTTTACACTGTTATCGGCATGCTTTCCACCATTGATTATGTTCATCATTGGAACGGGAAGTGTTTTAGCATTAACTCCTCCAATGTACTGATAAAGACTTAAACCTAATGCTTCGGCAGCTGCCTTTGCTGTTGCAAGGGACACACCTAAAATAGCATTTGCTCCAAGTTTTGCCTTGTTTGGTGTACCGTCAAGACTTATCATCATATTGTCAATAGCAACTTGATCAAACACATTCATGCCTTCGACTTTTGGTGCAATAATATTGTTGACATTATCTACAGCCTTTTGTACCCCTTTACCCAAGTATCTATTTTTATCATTATCTCTTAGTTCAACAGCCTCAAAAGCACCTGTTGATGCACCAGACGGCACTGCTGCTCTTCCTATAAACCCTCCTTCTGCAATAACCTCAACCTCAATTGTCGGATTCCCTCTGGAATCAAGTATCTCTCGTGCAAATACACTTTCAATCTCCAAGTATTGTTTCATCAATGATTCTCCCTTCATATATATATAATTTATTCCCTTAATAGGATATCTTACATAAAATACTTTGTAAATATATCTAATTTATTTTGTCCAGAATTATTTTTATTAAAACAGTTTTTTCTTGCGTATTCATTAATCCTAAGTAACGCTGAGGGTACTTAAAAAAGCATTTACCGTATCCGGGTCAAACTGCGTTCCTGAGTTCTTTTTCAATTCCGATATTACCCGATCCATTCTCATACCTTTTCTATAAGGCCTATCCGATAACATCGCATCAAACGCATCCGCAACACATAAAATCCTAGCCCCGAGCGGTATGCTTTTTCCTTTAATTCCACTGGGATACCCATTGCCGTCGTATCTCTCGTGGTGGTACTTAATCGAATCGATCAAAAGCTCAATACTTGCTAAAGGCTCCAATATATCAACACTATAGCTGGGATGTTTTCTTAAAATATCCATTTCACTCGGGGTTAGTGGCTCAGTCTTGTTCAACACAGTTTCAGGTATCTCCACCTTACCGATATCATGAAGCAAAGCTGCTATTTTAAGAAGCCTGAGATTTTCATTGCTTAATCCCATAGCTCTGCCAATCATAATGGCATAATCCATTACCCGCTCCGAGTGACCCAGTGTATATTTGTCCTTTGCTGAAACTGTCCCTAAAAGAGCCCTTAGCCCTCCAAAAAGCTGATGCTCATCGGAACTAAAAAACGTCTTTATTTCTTCAAAAACATTCCTATATAATTGAACGTTATTTCTTCCCATGTTCTTTGCCTGATAAAGAGCACTATCGGACTGCATAATTAATTCATCCTTATTCCGAGCAAGAGCAGGATATATGGAATAACCGACGGACAGGGTTGCACTATCGGTTATCCGGTCAAACTCTTCTGAAGAAATCATATCATTATAAGCCTTTCGTATACGTTCAATCAGTAATAATATTTCCTCAGGATTAGACTCATGGGTTATAATAGCGAACTTATCCCCGCCATATCTGCAAACAACATCCCTCTTTCCTACTTCATTCAAAATTACCTCGGCTGTTTTTGATAATAGCAGATCCCCGGCTTTGTGACCGTTAGTATCGTTGTATTTCTTAAAGTTATCCAAATCAATCATTATCAAGCTTAGAGAACCGTTAGTACCCTCAAGCTCTTCTATTCCCTCTTCCAGCTTCGTTTGGAAATATCTGTGGTTGTAAACACCGGTTACAGCATCGATATAAGCCAGCCACTCCAATCTTTTTATATACTTGCGTTCCTTCTCCGATGAGAAAGCAACAAAAATCGAAACAATTATTATAGCAATCCTTGTGCAAGCATTTACAAAAAGCATTCCCGAAGAACTGCCTGCTATCTCCCCAACATATCCTGACGCATTGGCTGTATCCATAGATAAATATGTGTATATTGCTATCGACAACCTGAACATGTGAATGGCTGCCAAGGTGTTTGTAAGTATAGATTGCAGCATTCCCAAATAACCAAAACGATAGGAGAGAAATATCGAAAGACCTATTTCCACAATGCCTGCCAAGCCCCGATATGTTATTGGCAATCTGCCAGAAGCCTGTAATAATATAATTAGTGCATGAACCATACTAAAGGCCATAAACCACCCGGAAATTCTCTCCTTCAAAATATTCGCCAATGATTGTGGACGCGTATCATAAAAATCCTTCAGATTTGTTACTTGATTTTTTATACCAACAAATGATTTCTTCATACTGACCTTCCTTTTTTTGCTCCTGTTACGCACTCACCAAGCAGGTCAAATTTTGTCCTTTTTATGATTAATTATATATTATAGTGTACTTTTTCTCAAGTAATAAGCTTTCCGGAGGCACGGTAAAAGCATGAACCCATCTCCTGCCAATACTCTCACAAGAGAGTTTTTTAAAATGCCATTTCAGCATTTAATATTCAGGCAAGAAAATCATTTTTTAAGAAATGCCCCCGG
>JAAYTO010000124.1 GCA_012523755.1 Clostridium sp.
GGTTGCACATCTCCCGGATCTGGTCCAGGCTATGTGATACAAAAAGTACTGTGGTTCCTCCGCTCATAAGCTCCATCATCCGCGCCTTGCTCTTTTCCTGAAAAGCTGCATCCCCTACAGCAAGTATTTCATCCACAATCAGGATTTCCGGATTTACCATTGTAGCAATTGAGAAGGCCAACCTCATAAGCATACCGGATGAATAGTTCCTGATTGGCACATCTATAAACCTTCCTAATTCAGAGAAATCCAGTATTTCTTCAAATTTACTTTCTAAAAACTCTTTGCCGTAACCTAAAATCGCACCATTGAGAAATATATTTTCACGGCCGGTTAAGTCATGATCAAAGCCTGAACCTAATTCTAGCATAGGAACAATACTTCCGCTACAGGAAACTGAGCCCTCTGTTGGTTTCAAAATCCCAGAAATAATCTTTAGCAGTGTACTTTTACCCGCACCGTTTCGGCCAATAATACCGATAACCTCACCTTTTTTAACCTCAAAGCTGACATCCTTCAGAGCCCAGAATTCCTCGTATTGAAGCTTTCCCTTAAGTATAGCTACGGCATATTCCTTAAGGCTTTTTATACGGTCATTGGTTATCATATATTTCATTGAAACTTGTTCTACTTTTATCATAATAACTCCAATATTTATATATTTAAAACAAACCTATCCTGCGCTTTTTTAAATATTGCTGTGCCTAACAAAAAAGGAACAATTGCTGCAATAAGACAGAATAAGTAGGCCTGAGGCTCAGGTGATATACCGTCTAATATTATTGTCCTGCTAAAGCGTATAAAATGGTACATTGGATTCATTTTAAACAAGAACATCAGGCTTTGAGGTAGAATACTCTCGGGATAAAAAATGGGTGTGGCATACATCCAGAGCATACTTAGAACACTCCAAAGAAACTGCATATCCCTAAAATAAACCATGGCAGAAGACAGAATAAATGCCATGCCAATACAAAATACAATAGTACAGATAATACTGAACGGTAATATCAATAGTGCCGGTGTAATTGGAGCTCTTGTAATAATTGCCATTAACAATAGCGGCACCATAGAAATAAATAAATTAATTGATGATGACATTACCCTTGAAACAGGAAAAATATATTTAGGAATATATACTTTAGTAATCAGGGAGGCATTTCCCACGATAGACATAAGGCCCATATTGGTAGCTTCGTTAAAGAAACTGAAGAATACTATACCTACCATTAAATATACCGCAAAGTTCGGAATATCTGATTTAAATAATGTTGAAAAAACAAGGTATTGAATACTCATGGTTAAAAGAGGATTAAGAAAACTCCATAGAACGCCCAGAACTGATCTTTTATATTTTGTTTTAAAATCTCTTGAAACCAGTTGTTTAAGAAGAAAATTATATCGGGAGAAAGCATTAATCACATTTAGGCCAAGGCTCTTTTTCCCTGTTTTGCTGCAATGAATAAGTCTTGCACAATATGCAAACAGAAGTATTCCGATTAAGCCCATGATAACAAAATAGTATTGTCCAAAGAGCAGTTTCACTCTTTTTTCTACACTATAACAAAGGCTACCGGATATGGGTTCACCGTTTAATGTAAGCTGACTATATCTATCGGCTTGCTGCACAGTATCGTTGTACCAAAGCGTCACCGCGTTTCCGGGTGTTCCGGTTTGGGATGATACAGATATACAAAGCGTTTTACCTTTCAATCCCGAAATATAGGATTCAGGTCTTAAGGTTATAAACGAGTTATCTGCCAATGTAGCTATATCAACGGTTTTCGAGAATAATACCCTCTTATCAGAAGCATCAATTAATTCTACCAAAACCGCTCCTGTGTTTTGTCTTTCATAAGTAGCTAACTTAAGTGTAAAGTTACTTAATATATCCTCATCCATATAAAAGGTTTGCTCAACAGTATCATCCTTCAAAATTTCGCCTATGGGCTTTACAGCTTCAACGCTTTCAATACTGTTTTCTGAATGCTTAGACTTAAACTGCTCTCCGGCAATAAAATAGAGGCCTATAGATAAGACTATATACACTATAATTAATATGGCGCATCCCTGTGCCAGAGATATGCTCTTAGCTTTCTTCTTCATGTTTATCAAGCCTCAATTTCTTTTAAATAGCTTAAAAGTGCATCCTGCCAGGTAGGTAGCCTTTTAAAGCCTGCTTCATCCAGGCTTTTTTTGCTCATCCTTGAATTTGACGGCCTTTTCGCTTTTGTGGGATACTCCGATGTTGAAATATACTTAACCTTTGTTGTGTATCCGGCTTGCTTAAATATCTCCTGTGCAAATTCA
>JAAYTO010000125.1 GCA_012523755.1 Clostridium sp.
CACTTTGGAACCATTGAAGAAAGACCATTCGATGTCGAAAATGAAAAGAAAAGGCAAGAAATTCACAATGAATGGCTTCAAAGAATTTTGGGAGAATCTTATGAGACTTATGTTTGGGGGATAAAATACAAGTTCGAATGGGGCGAAGTTACATCAAGTTTTGACCCAAGAACTCCACAAAGTGAAATATATATAAGTTATAAAAAGAGGTAGTTTAAGCTGGTTTTGGCCGTTCTCCTTGATTTATAATAAATACCAGAACTGCAGAGGACACGAAGGGAACAGGTATGTTGTCCCACTTGTTAAGAATCAAGAATAAGGTCGGAAGCTTATTTAGAAAAAACGCTTCACGCAAAACAGAACCGTCAGGTTTTGGAAAGGGAAATTTGCATCTACGGAAAAATGACAAAGGTATGTTGGAAACCCTTACAAACAAGGTGAGAAACAGCAATGGAGAATTTGAAGAGACAGAATACTGTAGATATTTTATAATGTGGACGGTAACATGAGGAATAAGCAGGAAAGTATAAAGGAGGTACCATATGGACGAATACATAAAAAAGGAAGTGAATTTTATATTAAGGATGATAATACACTAATAGCCCACTGGCACGGAATATATTATAAGTTAATTAGAATATCCTATATTGAAGATGCAGAGTATATGAAGACGCGTATATAATAGATCTGATATTGCTTTCACTTAATTTGAATTTTTACACAAACTACTAGTGGACAAAGTGCAGTTGTTAGGTTTTCTTGGAGGTACAATTTAAAAAAATTAATAAGGGTTTAATAAGGCATTCAAATTCCACAGGGATAATCAGATGGAAAGGTGCATATGGTTATGGACTATGAAAAAAGATATGAAGAAGCAGAGGAATACTATTCTAGGAGAGACTATAGAGAAGCTTTAAATTTGTTTAAAGATCTATATAATGATAATCAGACTAACGACTGTCTAAATTATATAGGGTGTTGCTATCTTATGCTTGAAGACTTTGATTATGCTTTTGAGGTTTTTAAAAGGTTAATAAAGATTGCTCCTGATTGGGAAAGACCTGTTTTTAATTTAGGAAGGGTTTATCTACAATACGGAAGATTAAAAGAAGCTTTGGAATGCTTTAATAATGCTGTTGATTTAAATCCTTATGATGAAGATGCATACTTTTATTTGGGGATTTATTATTATAAAATCGGTGATTATGAAACTTCAAGAAAATATTATGAAAAATCTTTGGGAATAAACTATTCAAAAGATTAACCTACATAAAAAATAATTCTTCATATTGATTTGTTTCTGTTCCGGATAAATGGCCAGGAGTTCTTAGAGCATTATATATGCTTTTGCTATAGCAAATTATATGTATAAGAGGAGATACGATAATGAAAAAAGTTCATTTAAACATCATATCAATAATATATACTATAGTCTTTATTATTGCTTTAACAGGTTGTACAGGTACAAAAGATAATTCCGGTACTTCAGGAAGTGAACATTCTACAATAAGAAGGGCAAACGAAGCAATCACTCCAGCTCCTTCACCTGAACATGTGACTGCTAATAACAATAAACCAAGTGTTTCTCCATCAGGGGATAACATTACAGCAATCGATTATAATAAGTACCTTAAAAAAATATGGGTTGTAGAAAGCTGGGATGGTGGAGCGTATGATTATTTTTCTTTTTTCATATCTAAGATAGAAAATGGCATAATTGAAGGGAAATTATCAACACGTTCGATAGCACAGCCTGATTTTTACTTCTATTCACTTGAACCTTCAAAATATTTGGGAGATCTATCTGGGACAGTTCATAACGATGTAGCAGAGTGTCAATTTAGTGACAAAGTTGGAAATAGAGGAAATGTTACATTATTATTTAAAGAAAACGACGAAATAGAAGCAACAATTGAGTATATGGATAAAGGACAAGCTTATAAAGAATTTTCTCTAGATGGCAAATATCTTTTTAGACCATACAACCTTGAGGACATCAAAGGTTTCACTCTTAGTGAAGAATTTTCGTTTGAAGCTGATTTAAATTTTTGGGGAAGTGTTGATTTTGTATCAGGAAATGAAAATACTGGTGATAAGGTACACCCGGCAGTATATTTAATCAATGAGCATAATGATATTCTATATGTTTTTACTGCATCATTTAAAACCGGTTCTGAGATTATAAAAGCCTCAATAAAGGATATAAATATGGATGGATTTAAAGATGTAATGATTATTACTAGCTTTATTGATGATCCTGAAATTGAACCTATAGAGTGGATTTTCTATCAAATAAAAAATGGATTGTTTTATGATAGTGAACTCGATGAAAAATAAACATATCTGCTAAGAATACAGATATATTATTGATGTATAAATCGGGTTAAACTTATGCAGTAAAAAACATAAAAGCGGTGAAAATGACAAGATAAGTATTCTATCACTTTTATTAATTTTTCTTACATAAAAAATCTTAATTGGTTGAACAGTGACTTAAGTCACTGATTAATACAATATTAATTTTACAAGAAGCAAAATAAAACATTGGATTAGAGTTTTAGTGATGCTTAGGAGAATTATACCCGGAGAGATTAAGGAGGATATGTCATGAGAAAGTTGTTGGTTTATCTTAAACAACGAGACTGTTTTTTTCAGACAATCCATCATATCTTGGAGTATTTGTTTATTTAATGCACCCGGATTATTTATGTTATATTTTATTAATAAAAAAATTGTTATAATTAGCCGATATAAAGTACGGTTAATTATTTTTTATAGACTTGGCCTTGGGGTTTTCATAATAAAGAAGTATAATGTCGGAAGGTTGTGGTGCGAATATGAGAAAGAGAATTGTTGCAAAAAATAACACGGGGATATTTGTAACTGTTTTGTTACTTTTTATAGTGCTCCTTATCCCTATCACTCCTGTATATTCCAAGGAAGAACCGGAAGAAGTATACTTTGGATTGGAAAATTCCCATGTGCTTTTAAACAATATTGATTTTGCCGATGTCAGAAGTTCCGGGGCATGGTCTAAAGAAGCAATTTGTGAGATGGGTGCGTTGGAAATTGTAAAAGGCTATGGAAACAGGGTGTTTGGCCGCACGAACAACGTTACCAGGGAAGAGGCTATTGCAATCCTTTACAGGGCGGCAGGCAGAGAAGAGGATGCACAAAGGGCTGCTGAGGCATTGGATGCACTGAGAAATTCCGATGAAAAAAAGACTTACGCTCCTTCCATGTGGTCTGACGGATATTTACAGCTTGCTGCCAGTGAGGGGCTTATAAGTGCACAAGATCTTTCTGATGCTCTTGTACCGGAGCAGGATGGATTGCAGGAAGGCTCCTTTAACCGGCGGGCTCCTGCCCAAAGACAGGAAGTGGCTTATTGGATTTCCCTGGTTTTAGGGCTTGAACCCGTATACGGACAGCAAGAAATCTTCAACAGTTTCCGGGACTGGTTCGGGGCAGACCCTCATAAAATACCCTATATAGAGGCAGTTCTTGTAGCCAATATTATGAACGGTGAAGGAAACGGATATTTCAGACCTGCCGGCAATGTGACCCGGGAGCAGATTGCACAGATAATAAAAAATGCCGATTCCTGGATTCTTCCGTTGCTGGGATATGAGAAAAAAATAGGCACGGTAGAGGGCATAAAGAAGTCTGTTGACTTTACCGGAGGATTCGGTGAGTATTACAATACTTTTAACGTAAGAAACAGTAACGGCAGGCTTCATGAAATAGTGGTCAGGTATACCGACAATTCTTCAGGATATAAAAATGAGTTGGGCGGCCAGAAAACAGGGCAGCCTGAAATGGATTTGATTGTATATAAAAACGGATGGATTGGTGACGGTTCCCTTTTGCAAGAGGGTGACAGGATTGAATACATAGCCTCGGCCGATAACCGGGTGAGATATGTGAGCGTGATATCCAATGCTTCGGATACCCAGTATTTTGCGGCGAAAATAAGGGAGATACTGCCCGGTGCCAATGCTATCAGGGTGACAAAGCTGTTTGACATGGAATACCCGAATATTGATACGGAAAACATAGATTTTTCTATTGATAAAGAAAGAGAAGAGGTTGAGACAACCTATGTTTGCAGCAATGCCCTCAGTGTGTTCATAAACGGTATAAAGTCAGATATTGCCGATATCGCACCTGGTACGGATGCAGTTCTGTCGGTCAGAGATAATGTGGTCACGGCAATAAACACTATAGACCTCAGCCTCAGGGATAAGGGAGTTGTAAGCGGTGTTGTGGAGGATAACAATCCCCAACTGGGATACATAACCTTGTATAATGAAAAATTTTCCAGACAGAGTACTTCAAAAGACAGAAAAGACCGGGTCAGGACATACAACTATTCAAATCCAAAGAACATCATGGTATATAAGAATCATAAAGAAGCTACGCTTGAAGATATAGAGAACGGAGATTCGGCTTATATCAAACTCGATGAAAACGGAGTAATTGAGATAATAAGTGCGGTTGATAATTATATGGAGAAATGTGGAAAAATAATATCCAAAAAATCCGGAATAATCAATGTGGCCTATGATGACGGAACACAGCAGATAATTTATTTGGATGAAAGTGTCCCGGTGGAGATGGATAGAAAACTTGTGAATTTAGACGATTTAAAGGATGGGGACAGGGTCAAGCTGCTTTTAAATATCACAGATAATGTTACGAACGTTAAAAAAGTTACAATAGAGGGGGACGAACATTTTATTGCCAACATCTACAAAGGTTTTGTAACGGATTTGGATATTGTCTCAAACATGGTAGTCCTAAAAAATATGGAAGTTTTGAATAATGGAAAATGGAGAAAGGTTGAACAAAAAGGCTTTACCACGCTGAGGCTATCTGAGGACAACAAATTTATCTACAATAACAGCAGTGTAGATGCAGACAGTGTAAAAAAGCAATTAAGAGATACACCTGCTTATATTGCTGTAGAGAAAGACTACGGGGGAGAAGAAAAGGCAGTGCTGATATCCTTTAAAAATACGAACGACAGTGAGGCACCGATCTTTACTGACAGCATAATGTCCCATATTGCAGGAAACGAAGGGGAAATCACTCTGAAAAGTGAATACAGGAACATTGCGTACAATAACGGGACAATTATAGTAAAGGACAACAGGCTGGTTACCGGAAACAGTATAAGTCTTGAAGATGAGGCATTTGTAGTCGCAAATAGAAGCTATGATGATTCTGCGTACTACGCCAGTGTGGTTCAAATTAAAGAACGGGTTTACCCTGATTTCTTTAAGATTTACCGCGGAAGGATAGCAAGCATAGATGAAAACGCGGATTTTACTGTAGAGTCCTTTTCAGAGTTAAACGGATTAAAATGGAATTATTATAACACACCCAAGACCTTCACGTTGACTTATGAAACACGGATTGTGGACGATGAAGGAGTTGTGGGGCAGAGGGATTTTACCGATTATGGGGATAAAAGCTTTAAAGGCAGAACGGTGTACATAGTAACCAACAGTTCGAATGCTGTGTTGATTAACACTGCACCCTATGGTAATATCAATGTTAAGGGAGAAATATATGAAATTGTGGTGGAAGATACCAATGATACTGCACAGCAGAACTCTGAAGGTATGGAAAGTCAGAGACCGACAGGCTTAAAGCTTTTGAATGCAAAGGAGTACGACCCTCAAGCCAATATGTGGGTGGATTGTAATGAGACAGAGCTTGGAATTCTTGAGAACAGTATTGTTATAAAAGGCAACAGCATTGTAAATCCCGATGCTCTTAAGAAAGGCGACAGTATTAGGGTTATTAAGAACGATAGTGGGGCAGGGGATGCCTACATCATATTTGTTGAATGAAATTTTTAAGCTTTATTGCAGAGGATTACTTTCGCACACAGGAAAAATTTAAGCTATCGGAGGCGAAGCAGTATGGCAAAAAAGGTGCTTTCATTTATTTTATCTATATTTCTTGTTTTCTATGGCGGCAGTGCAAAATATATATTTGCAAGAGAAGGTGATAGTGGATATGAAGGAGGAATTTCTTCAGGAGAGGCTCCGGGTAAAACTTCCTTTGAGTACAAAGAGGTATGTTTTATAACCGGAGAACCGATAGTCTTTGAGGGAACTGTCACGATTAAAAAGACGATTAAGCAGGATAAAACAACGGGAAGTGATGTTATTACGGCAAATTATACCTATAGCCTTCAAAACCTTCAAAGGGATGCCAACCTTTCAAGGTTTTTATCCTATAATACTGTCATAACCAAAAAAGATAACGGCCAGACCATTGAGGAGACCGGTCTTAACGGCAGATGTACCGAGGTTATAAGAATTGATGGTACCAACTATACCCTGAGCAATTATGATTTTACAAAGACAAACATAATTGACTCTCGGCCTGCAGTGGATTATTTTGCCGGAAATATGTGGGGAAAGAAGACCTACACTACAGGAAACGGAGCGAGAGGCGGAAGTATCACGGTTGAGATCAACGGAGATTTTTATGGATATAACCAGTTCTGGGGAACTGTTGAGACCCAGGTTTTGAATTATATAATTTTAAGTGAGAGAATGAATGACGGGGAATTAGACCAGTGGGGCGGAACCGCCAACGTCAGACTTTCGTCTTCTACAACAAAGCAGATTAATTATGTTGAAAATGAACCCCAGATCATAAGCTTCGAGGGAGGATTTGTTCAGAGCCAGTATAACAACAGCATACTGCAATATACTGCAAATCTTCCGGAGTTCGACTCAAAAGGGGGTTCCACCGACAGGTTGATTGAAACAAAGGATAGCCTGAAGATTGAAAGCTTTCCGGTAAGCAAGAGGCTTTTGGTTCCCAGCTTGAATCATCTGAGGGGCCATTGGGCGGAAAAGGATATTAAGGCTCTCTACAGTCTTGAGGTCTTCACTGGCGATCCAACGCTTTTTGACCCTGCCCGGATAATGACAAGGGCTGAGTTTGCTGATGCAATTATACTGGCCGCTAGGGAAGTTCCGGAGGATCCTTTGCTTGTCAAGTCCAGAACCGGGAGGCAGACCGCAAGCAGAGGTGCTGCAGAGGAAACAATTTCTTCTTTTGTGGACGTTTCAACTGAAAACAGGTATTTTAGGAGCATTGAGAGTGCATATAATAGAGGTATGATTAGCGGAAGAGGATATAACATATTTGCACCAGAGGATTATCTCACCACAGCGGATGCAATTACAATCATTATACGGGCTTTGGGGTTGGAGGGACTTGCACCTTCAACGGGAACGGTTACGACTTTCAGAGATAATGAGGATATTCCTGAATACGCAAGAGGTTCGGTTTACGTAGCCCAGAGGATAGGTCTTGTATTGGGGGATGACAGGGGATATTTAAAACCGAGAGAATACTTGACTAAAGCGAGGGCTGCAGTAATTATCAATAAACTGATAAATTATATGCGGGATGATTTAAAGAAAGATTACAGGGAAAGGATAGTAAATTATCAGTAATAAAACTATAATAAAACTATAATAAACTATAAAACTACAGAAAAGGGGAATTAATGTGACAAGAAAATCAATAAAAATGGCACTGGTTTATTTAATCGTCTGCTCCCTCTTAATGTCCGGTTATGTTTTTGTACAGGCGGCTGAGGAGCAGGTTGGAGGTTCAAAGGACTCGGATTATATTGAAAACGTTATGGACATGGTAATCGACAGGTACAAAGGAGAAATAGACCGTCAAAAGCTATTGGAAGGTGCCTTGAAAGGATTGTTCAGCACTATGGATCCCTATACCACCTTTTATACGAAGGAGGAGGCCGAGAGCTTTATGGTAAGCATTAGCGGTACTTTTGTCGGTATAGGAATTGCGTATTCCGAGGTTGACGGAAAATTCATTATAGAGTATGTATACAGTTCTTCACCGGCAGAGGAAGCAGGTCTTAAAGTGGGAGATGTAATAATTGAGGTGGATAGAAGAAGCATGGTGGGACGTTCCCTTGAGGAAATCAGCACTTTTCTGCTAGGGGAAGAGGGTACAAAGGTTACGGTAGGTGTACTGAGAGACGGCAGTTCGGAAATAATAAGGTATGAGCTTACAAGACGGGAGATTCGGATAGAACCGGTTAGTTACAGTATAGATGGCAAAATAGGGTATATTAAGCTGGAGACTTTTAATTCAAATGCATGCGAAGCTGTGGATAAAGCCCTTGACCATATGAACAAAAACGGTATAACAAAGATCATACTTGATTTAAGGGATAATCCGGGCGGAGAGGTGAACCAGGCTGTTCTAATTGCCCGAAGGTTTGTACCTGAAGGGTTGATTACGAAGCTCGACTTTAAATCAGAATCTATGAAAGACGAGAGTTATTATTCGTATTTAAAGGAGCCCAAGTATAAGCTTGTGGTACTTGTGAACAGAAGCAGTGCAAGTGCTTCGGAGATTCTGGCCGGTGCAATACAGGATACCGGTGCGGGGACATTGGTGGGTACAAAAACTTTTGGTAAAGGAAAGATTCAAAACCTTTTCCCTATACTTACACCTGAAGCTTCCGATAAGTACGGGGAGGAACTCGGTGGTAGTATTGTTGACGCCCAAGATTTGTTTATAAAAAGCGGCAAAAGTCCCAAGGAGGATGAAATTATAGGTTGGGTTAAGATAACAACGGGTGAGTATTACACACCTGACGGAAGAATGATAGACGGTGTGGGTCTTGAGCCAGACGTGTATGTGGAGAACCCCGAGTCTGCCATAATGGGTGTAGCCCTAGAGAGGATTGAAAAGCTCAAAAAAGTTATAAAACCGGGCTTGAATGATGAGAACGATGAAGTATTTAATGCCGAAAGCATCCTTATGTTTGCAGGCTATGATGTGGATAAACCGGATAATATCATGGATGAAAAAACCGTCCAGGCAGTAGCAAAATTCCAAAAGGATTGTGGAATGTATTCTTACGGTGTACTGGATTTTGCAACACAACAGGCACTGAATGAAAAGCTTGACGAATTAATTTCAAATAAAGACATGCAATATCTGAAGGCTGTAGAATTATTTTCCGGTGAGCAATAAGAACCTTTTGCAACAAATTAATATAGGTACAAAGATACTATGAAAATGGTTATGATGCTCTATATAAAGAGATATGGTTTTTCAGTATAATAAAACTATAAGCGAAAGATGCTTATAGCCGATAATGGACCCTGGGATAAACAGAATGTTTTGTACATAAGTTTGTCTTTGGGGTTCAATTATTTTAGGGGTGATGAGTTTATGAAATTAAAAAACGTTATAAAGAACAATAAAGGCACAACTATGGTGGTATATGTGGTTGCTATTTCGGTTCTCATTGGCTGTGCATCCATATCGGTGGATATAGGTCATATCATGCTGGAAAAGGCAGAACTGACAAAAACGGTGGATGCTGCGACATTGGCCGGAGCTCAGGAATTTGCCAATAATGAAGGAAATCCTTATCGCGTTGCCTGTGATTATCTGGAGAAGAATGGTGTCAGTCCTGATGAGGCGGATATAACCATTTTGGAAGACGGTATCAGCATATTGGCCAACAGGGAAGTAAATTACTTTTTTGCAAGGATACTTGGATTTGATAAGGGAGAGGTGGAGGCAGCAGCTGTTGCCAGAGCACTTCCTGTGATCAGTGTTGACGGAGGAGTAAGACCTTTTGCAATAGAAGACCAGCCTTTGCTTTATGGGGAAAGATATGTCCTAAAAGAAGGCGGAGGAGACGGAAGCAATGGAAATTATGGGTGTTTGGCCCTTGGGGGAAACGGGGCATCAAATTACAGATACAATATCTTATACGGATATGATGGAGAGCTGGAGGTTGGGGATTATGTAAATACCGAACCGGGAAACATGAGCAATCCTACGAAATCGTCGATAGACACACTAATCAGGCAGTGCAACCATGCCCCCGAATGCACTATTCACAGTTATGATCCTGACTGCCCTAAAATAGTGACGGTTGTTATTGTTGAAGACATGGATGTAAACGGAAGGGGCCCGGTTAGAATATGCGGATTTGCATCTTTCTTAATTGAAGAGGTGGAAGGGCAGGGAAACAAGTGCCAGCTGACAGGTTATTTTATTCAGAATGTTGCACAGGGCGAATTGTCCGAGGGCCAGACCGATTATGGACTAAAGGGCGTTAAGCTTATAAGATAAATGGGACAAACCTTACTTGTAGAACAGCACTTTAATATCGTGTTAAACAGCATATTAAAATATCAACAAAATGAATAAAAACAGC
>JAAYTO010000126.1 GCA_012523755.1 Clostridium sp.
ATAAGACCGGTAGCAACTGAAATAATAAGCGAAGGTATCTGGCTTACAAGCCCGTCTCCTATGGTAAGTATTGTGTAGTTCTTAAGGGCAAAGCTTATATCCTCGTTTCTCATTACCGCACCAATAATTACCCCTCCTATAATGTTAATTACGGTAATAATAAGCCCTGCAATGGCATCCCCCTTTACAAACTTAGTAGCACCATCCATCGCTCCGTAGAAATCGGATTCTCTTTGAATCTTCCTTCTTCTTTCCTTGGCTTCCATCTCATTTATCAGCCCGGCATTTAAATCGGCATCAATAGCCATTTGCTTACCGGGCATGGCATCGAGGGTAAACCTTGCCGCAACCTCCGATACTCTTTCAGTACCCTTTGTTATTACAAGAAACTGAACAATGGTAATGATTAAAAAGATTATACCTCCCACCACCAAGTTTCCCCGGGCAACAAAGTTTCCAAACCCATCAATAACCTGTCCTGCTTCTCCATCTGCCAGTATCAATGTTGTTGATTTAATATTTAATGCAAGCCTGTATAATGTCGTAAACAGCAAAACTGACGGAAACACCGAAAGCTGAAGTGCTTCCTTTGAATAGACCACATTAAGAAGAATTACTATTGCCAACGCAATGTTCAGTGCAAGAAGGACATCAAGAATTCCACTGGGGATGGGCAAAATAATTATTAGTACAATGACAACAGCTATAACAGCTACCGATATTTCCCCAAATTTAACTCTCATGCCATTTCACTCCTTCGCATCATATTAAGCACATTATCAGTAACAACCGGTTTTTATTTCGTCAAACATATGTTTTTATCTTTTTCCTTTAAGTCCATATACATAAGCAAGAACCTCAGCTACTGCCTGATAAAGCTCCGGAGGTATTTTCCCACCTATCTCCACACTTTGATATAATGTTCGGGCAAGGGGTTTGTTTTCAACAATTTCCACATTGTTCTCCTTCGCTATTTCCTTCATCCTCAGTGCAATATAATCCTGTCCTTTTGCCAAGACAACAGGTGCATCCGCTACTTTTGAATCATACTTTACTGCAACCGCAAAATGCGTCGGGTTCGTTATAACAACATCAGCCTTTGGCACATCTTGCAGCATTCTCCTCATTGATATCTGTCTCTGCTTTTGTCTTATCCTTGATTTTGTTTGTGGATTTCCCTCCATCTCCTTATGCTCTTCCTTAACTTCCTGCTTTGTCATCTTAAGACTCTTTTCATATTCCCACCACTGGTAGCCATAGTCCATGACCCCTATAGCAAGCATTGCAATGCACATTCTTATACCTACATTTGTTGCCGTAACACCTATATAAGATGCTATACTGATTACGTCCATGCTCATTGTGTTGAGTATATTCTTCGATTCCCCTTTGATGTATGTGTATCCGACATAAACCACTATAGCAATCTTTATCATAGATTTTAGAAGCTCCACGAGAGACCTAGCGGAAAAAATCCTTTTAAGCCCATTTAACGGGTTAATCTTACTCAATTTGATACCCAGCGACTTTGTTGAAAATAAAAATCCTACTTGGGCATAACCCGATACCAACCCTGTTAACAATGCTATAACAAACAAGGGAGCTACTATCTTCAACAGTGTTATAAGGGACTCATCAAACATCTTCATTACGCCATCTATGGTAAACAGGCCATCCTCTTCAAAATAAACAGTAAATACCTTTCTGAAGCAACCTAGAATTTCCTCATACATGAATCCGCCAAAAGCTCTTAACCCGGTGAACATACAAAGAAGAACTATTGCAGCAGTCATTTCCCGGCTTTGCAGTACCTGCCCTTCTTTTCTGGCCTTCTGCTTCTTTCTCGGAGTGGCCTTTTCGGTCTTTTCACCACTGTCTGCAAAGAGCTGCAGGTTAACTTTCAGCTTTTTTCCGCCTGTGCAAAGGCTTCCTATATCCCCGCCTGCAGCGGTTTGGTTCTTATCATCGAAAAATTCAGTTATTGTTTTATCAATACCTGCACATTTTATTTTCATTTTGGTGCCATATCCTTAAGAAAAATATACATTTCACCATCCATACCCCTTATAAGACTTTCCATAAGGGATACAAACACCGGTATTGTCAAAACCATTACAGCCAAGCCAATAGTTATCTTAAGCGGCATTCCCACCATAAAAACATTCAGCTGCGGTACCGTCTTTGACAGAACCCCAAGGGCAACATCGGTTATAATTATTGCTGCAAGAATCGGTGCACTAATTCTAAAGGCTGTGAAAAATATGTTTCCAAATACCCTCAAAATATCGTTGACAATTTCTTTTCCAAACACCCCCGTGCCCAAAGGTATATAGTCGTAGCTTTTAAACAGTGCCCTTATTAAAATATGATGTCCTCTACACATCAGGAAAATAAGCATATACAATATAAAGTAAAAAGTTGACGTAATAGGTACCTGAATATTGCTCATCGGATCAATAATATTAACAACACCAAATCCAATCTGCATATCAATAATATGTCCTGCAAGGTATATAGCCGTAAAAATCAAATAGGATACATAACCTAATGTAATACCCACCAAAAACTCTTTCAGTACAAGTATAAAGTACTCATAAACGTTGCTGAATACGAGCTCCTGAACTTTTATGGTGTTTACAAGAATCAATGCCAGCATAAACGAAAAACCAATTTTCAAATACACCGGTATGTTCCTTCCTCCAAAAACGGGAGCTATAACAAATAGACCTGTCATTCTAACGAATATTAACAAAAATACTTCTATACCGCTGTACAAAATTCCTTCTGGAATAGTCAATTTGTTGTCCTCCGATAGAATATACTTTTCTTACCTAATGTACTGATTTATATTCAGGTATATATTCTGAGTAAAATCAATTAAAACCCTTAACATCCAAGCCCCAAAGATTACAATTCCGCCTAGAACAGCCAGTATTTTTGGTATAAAGGTCAGGGTCTGCTCCTGAATCTGGGTGGTTGCCTGAAAAACGCTGATTGCTAAACCTACTATCAAGCTAAGGCCCAACATCGGTGCTGCAACATATATAACTGTCAGAATAGCCCTCTGTGCCAATTCTATTACCACTCCCTGTTCCATATCCTTACACCCCCGAATTCCCACATTTATTCTGCTTCTTAGCTATTAAACAAAACTGTTAACCAGTGACTGTGTAATAAGATTCCATCCTCCTACCATTATAAACAGCAAAATCTTAAACGGCAGAGATATCATTACCGGTGGAAGCATCATCATGCCCATGGACATAAGGGTGCTTGAAACCACCATATCAATTACCAGAAACGGTATATATATAAGAAAACCAATTTTGAATGCTATTGTCAATTCGCTTATTAGAAAAGCTGGAATAATTATTGTTAAAGGAAGATTTGGGATTTCACTCTCTTTGATGGGAGTCTTCATACCCGACAACGATACAAAAAGTCCCAAGTCATCCTTTGATGTCTGTCGTAACATAAAGCCCTTAATTGTGGCAGATGCTCTGTCAATCGCAACATCTTGAGTGATCTCCTGATTCGAATAGGGCTTTAGTGCGGTATCATTTATTTCTGTCAGCACGGGATTCATTATGAACAGCGTTAAAAACAAAGCTAGCCCAATCAACACTTGATTCGGCGGCATTTGTTGAGTTCCCATCGCATTTCTCAAAAAGGAAAGGACAATTATTATTCTAGTAAAACTTGTCATCATGATAAGTATTGACGGAGCCAATGCCAGCACAGTCAAAAGCAATAAAATCTGAACACTGGTGGAAACATCCTGAGGGTTGTCTGAAGACTCTACAGTAAAGCCCAGTTTGGGTAACGATACAGTTTCCGGTTCAGCATATACATTTGATGCCAATAGAATAAACACTGTTATTATCAATATTATTACTTTAAGATATCTAATCCTGGTTTTCATTAGTGTATTCCTTTCCATATTCTGTCTTGTGCAAGCTTATTCCTGTTGAAATATCCTTAAGCCTTTTGAGATTTTTATTAAAAACCCGTTCCTTTAAGTCAACAGTATTTTCATTACCCCTTGCTGCAGAAAAACCTTTATTTTCTTGCTTCTCCTTAAAACCCTGAAAGTATCTGTCAAAGACATTCTTGAAATTAAAACCATTTTCACTGTCCTCTAGTTCATTATTGGCATATTCTTCTAACTTTACTTTTGTCAAAAGGCGGGTATTTTTTCCTGAGGTTGATATTAAAACAAACTCTGACCCCACCTTTAACAGGTGCAGCTTACAATCAAACCCCAAATTAACCGTGTCAATAATATTTATGTATTTCCCCTTCATTATTTTGTTTGTCCTGCTCCCAACAAACTTTGTAGTAACATATGCTAAAAACAGAATCGAACCAAAAACAATTATAAACAAAACAGCACTAATCAGGCTCTCCATTTTATACTCCCTCTTTCGTTATCTCTTACTTCGTCTAAACCATTACCGAAACTATCCTAAAACTTTTTTTACAGCTTCAACAACTCTTTCAGCCTGAAAGGGCTTTACAATAAAATCCCTTGCACCGGCTTGAATAGACTCTATTACCATAGCCTGCTGTCCCATTGCCGAGCACATGATTATTTTTGATTCCGAGTTGATTTTTTTAATCTCCTTTACAGCTTCTATACCATCTAATTCAGGCATAGTGATATCCATAATCACCAGATCCGGAGAAAGCTCCTTGTATTTATCAATTGCCCGAATCCCATTCTCTGCTTCTCCCGCCACCTCATACCCGTTTTTGGTAAGAATATCCTTTATCATCATTCTCATAAAAGCTGCATCGTCAACTATAAGAATCCTTTTTCCCATCGTTTACCCTCTCCTTAATTATTTGTCTATTCCCCTGCAAAACCAGTGTAGAAAATGTCTTTATGGGTTTTTAAAATATTCCAAAACCATTAAAGTCTTTTTGACGGATCAATTATATCCGTAATCCTGACACCGAAGCTTTCATCTATTACCACAACCTCACCTTTGGCAATTACCTTACCGTTTACCAAAATATCCACAGGATCACCGGCAAGCTTGTCCAGCTCAATTATAGATCCCGGGCCAAATTCCAATATGTCCTTGATAAGCTTATTGGTTCTTCCAAGTTCAACCGTTACCTGCAAAGGCACATCCATGATAAGACCAATATTCTTTTTTTCTATTGATATCATACCATCATCAAGGGCTTCAAACTGAGCTGGTTGCACATTTATTGGCGTTTTCGGTCTATTATGTGTCTGTGGATTAGGGTGTACATACTGCTGTCCGTATGGCTGCTGAGCATTCTGTTGAGGAGTTGATTGAACCTCAACCTGGTTATTGGAAATTGGCACTTGCTTCTGTTCTGATGAAGACTCTCCAACCTTTGGGGAGAAATTATCGTTATTGTGACTTGATTCCGAATTCAGTATATTGCCCACCAGTTCCTTTGCAAAACCAACAGGTATTATCTGCATAATTTCACTGTCGATTAATTCACCAACCTGCATTTTAAAGGCTATTTGAACCACTTTACTTTCGGCACCAAAGGAATTCTCGGAACTCATACTATCAATTGTCAGAGAAAATGCCTTTGGAGGAGAAATGTCAATCCTCTTATCAAACATGGAAGACATTGAAGTTGCTGCCGATCCAATCATCTGGTTCATGGCTTCACTAATTGCACTTAGGTGCAACTCTGTTAATTCTCCTTCTTTATTGCTGCCATCCCCGCCCATCATTAAATCGGTTATTACTTTAACATCAGACTCTTTTAATAAAAGAAGGTTCAAACCATTTAAGCCATCAGTGTATTCTACCTTTACCGCCACATATAATTCATGGTACTTTTCCAACAATTCCTTCCATGTGCATACCATAACCGTGGGAGTAGTAATAGTTACCTTTTGTCCCAAAAGGGAATTTAAGGTAGTAGCAGAAGTACCAATGCTTATGTTGCCAATTTCTCCTAGTGCGTCAACTTCCTGCGTATTTAGTTCAGAATTGTTCTGTGCTATTTCACCTTCATCTGTTTTATCACCGTTTAACAAAGCATCTATCTCTTCTTGAGACAACATATCTCCCATTTTTACTCATCCTCCCTTCTTATTACATCCGTTATTTTAACCGCAACCTTGTTTTTCTTTACTCCCGGAGAACCGTAAAATTTCAACATATCTCCCACCAAAACCTCCAATTTTCCATTAACATTTGTATTCAATGGAATTACATCTCCACACTGCATCTCTATTAATTCAGCTACCTGAATTGTTGTTTTGCCAAGTATTGCACTAAGAGGCACTTTTGTATTTTCAATTTTGTGCTCGATTGTCTTTTTATCTTCAGGACTTGTCTCCTTCTCATTACTTGCGAACCAATACTTTGTGCTCAATTTAGACAATATGGGTTCTACAGCCATGTATGGGATACAGACATTGACCATTCCCTCAACATCACCAATTCTGGCACCTAAGGTTATTAAGGCTATCATTTCATTTGCCGATACTATTTGTGCAAACTGTGCATTGGTCTCTATCTTCTCAAGCCTTGGTTTTACTTCAACTACGTTTTCCCAAGGCTCTTTCATGAGATTTAAAATCTGTATTATTACTCTTTCAATAATCGCAATCTCTACCTCGGTAAACTCCCTTATCTTATCCATGGGAAGCCCTTTTCCGCCAAGTATTCTATCAATTAATGCAAAAGCAACAGAAGGTGACAATTCCAGAATAATTGATCCGGAAAGCGGAGCAAAATCAACAACTGCGAGCACAGCAGGATTGGATAATGAATTGCTGAACTCATAATATGCTATCGGCTCCACCGAAATAACATCAACCTGAACCAAGGCTCTTAAATATCCCGAAAGAAAATTTGTAACAAGTCTGGCATAATTGTCATAAATAACATTGAGAGTCCTTATATGATCCTTTCCGAATTTGCTTGGTCTTCTAAAGTCATGTATCTTAATCTTCTTCTCTTCGGTTTTGGAATTCATTTGCTGGACATCTATTTCACCAGTATTAAGGGCTTTTAATAGCTCATCAATTTCATTTTGTGATAAAATATCCCCCATTTAATGCACCTCCTACTGGTAGAACCATTGGTCAAAAACAATGGTGTAAACAATGTCGTCCTTTGCCTTTTCATTTGCCAGCAATCTCTGATTCATCCTCTTTGTAAGCTCTTCTCTCGCCTTTTCCTTGGCATCACTCTTCATTACATCCTTAAGGGTTAATGATTGAAAATATGTACCAACGAGCTCCTGAAGCATGCTCTTGTTTGCTTCTATCTTTGCAGTTGTATCCTCAACATCTCTAACCTTTTTAAAATAAGATATTTCCGCACTGATAACTATAATTGAATTTTTTCCTGAATCTTCATTCTTAAGGTTGAAGGGTGTCTTTTCCTCAAACAGCTTTAACTTTACCAGTTCATCATCACTGGGCAATACCACTACTTTCGGATTATCCGAAGCAGAATTTACAGACCCACCCTGTAAAAAAAGTATTATTATTAGTACTGCAAGGGATAAAGACAGAAACGCCACTATACCAATAAGAATAAAATAACCACCTTTTGCTTCCAAAATCTATGCCCCCTTTATCCTTTAAGTAGATAACATAAAATGGCCGAGCTGTTAAAACAAAATACGTGAAAATAGTAAGAGCATAACGTCCAATTACTGGTCATTACTGTTGAATAAAAAGATTGATCTTTTATACTGTAAAACTTTATTGACTATCTCTTCAATAGTTTCGACAACAACAAATCTCTTGCCGTTTGTTGTTGAAATAATAGTGTCGGGTGTTTGTTCAATGACTTCAATTAATTCACAATTCAAAACAAATTCTGTTCCATTTAACCTAGTTAATTTAATCATAATATTTTTACCTCAAAAACTCAATAGAAATTTTATATTTTTGTGAAAAAATTATGTTTTTATGTACTTATTTTACGATTTGGGTAAACTATTAACTGTTCCAACAGCAATAAATTCTATTAATTCTCAATCTGTCAGATGGGATTTACCCCACCTGACAGATGAGTTATTCAATTTTACTATCTCTTCAAATTAACAAGCTCCTGAAGCATTTCATCAGAAGTTGTAATTATTCTGCTGTTTGCCTGGAAGCCTCTCTGGGTTACAATCATGTCTGTAAATTCTTTCGAAAGGTCAACATTTGACATTTCAAGAGTTCCGGGATTCAGCATTCCTGTACCATCCGAACCAGCCTTCACACCTCGTGTAAACTCTCCGGAGTTGTTGGTGGTTATATACAAATTTTCTCCCACCTTTTGAAGTCCTGCCGGGTTTTCAAAGCCTGCCAGTGCTACAAGCCCTAAGGGCTGTTGCTGACCGTTGCTGTACACTCCGGTTATCATTCCGTCAGAGCCGACATTAAAGGTAACAAGCTCTCCCGGTGGGTAACCATCGACATTAGTAGGCTTTACAGAGTTATCTGCCGCGTACATAGTGAGATTGGAAAAATCAAGCTTTACATTAATATCTTCGGTTCCAATACCCGATGCGGGAGTAATAACTATGCTCGGTGTCAATTCCGGTCCTAAAACCACCTGTCCTTTAGTATTAAACTCAATACTACCGGAGGCAGTCGCTAAGCTTATTCCCGATGCAGCAGCCACCTGCCATTCCCAAGCAGTAGTTCCTCCAGAACCACCCACGGCACTGGTTTTTCTGAAGTTCACACTTAATTTGTAGTCATTTCCCAATGAGTCGTATACTGTAAGCGGTACTGTGAATTGGAAGCTGTCTGCCGTTCCTGAAGCACCCGAGCCTAATCCTGATGCCGCTCCGCTTGTGTAGATAGGAGTTGAAGCATCCAAGTTGCCTGCCAGTACTGCACTGGTAGTTGCTCTGGCTGCCAGCATTTTTTTATTCTTATTGACAGCATCCGAGAAAAGGTTAATCGGTTCAACAGGGCTCTCGGTATCAAACTTATAAGAACCGTCAGCCAGCCTTGTATAAGACTGCCAGCCATAAACATTCATACCGCTTCCGGTTACAAGGTTTCCCAATCTGTCTATTCCAAAGTTTCCAGCCCTTGTAAACATATATGTGCTCGAGCTCCCACCCTTTACTATAAAGAATCCATCACCTTCAATGGACAAATCCGTAGGATTATCAGTCCTTTGAAGACTCCCGCGGGTAGTAATCGTATCGATTGTTCCCACATCTATACCCAGTCCCACCTGCATAGGGTTTGTACCGCCACGGCCTGTTGTTGTATCAGGAGCACCAGCACCTTTAAGTGTCTGGCTAAACACCTCCTGAAAGGTTACCCTGCCTGACTTAAAGCCTACTGTATTTACGTTTGCTATGTTGTTTCCTATAACGTCCATTCTTGTCTGGTGTGCCCGAAGTCCGGAAACTCCGGAAAACATAGATCTCATCATAACTAAATGACCTCCTTCAGCTACGGTAAAATAAATAACAACGTCTTTGTCTATTCCTTCTGTCAGTCCGGAATAGGTAGCCTCCCGAAAGGGTCCAGCTACATTAAATATTTGCGATTTTTCCAGATGCTCAGCTAGAAACCTTGGAACAATGTTATGTAAATACAGCTCCATCAATGTTTGTAAAAACGTTTTCCTTAAGCTCATTGCTGTTAACCGCAGTGATTACCGTCTTGCTCCTTACATCTACTACAAATGCCATATCGTCCACAAGTACCAGTGACTCCTTTACCCCTTTTTCCCCTGCCTTTTGGACAGCCTTTGAAATCCTTTCCTTTTGGGCTTCCGAAAGATTCATATTTCTCATTTGAAGCCTCATCTGGGCGTGTTTTGAAAACTTAATCTCATTGCTTTCATCTATCTTACTCTTTAAGATTTCGTCAAAGCTTCCCTTTCCGGCATTATCAGGCTTTTTTATTACGGGAGCTTCCTGCCTTTTAACAACTTTACCGACATTTACGTAGAAATTATTATTTACAATCATTCTTTCACCACAACTTTCTGTTCCTTAATGTTGTAAATGCTCTCTACCGGAACATACACTCCGTCTAAAACCCCGGTAATTTTTCCGTCAGGTGCTATTGTGAAGTCTCTTAATACTCCGGTCACAGGAACCTTTGTTCCGTCTCCAAATTCATCGGTAATTATCAGAGAAACCTTATGATCCTTGCTTTCGGTCAGGTATGTTTCCCAGAACTTCGGATCTGCCGAAGGGGAACCAGTCGCAACAGCAGATATGTTTACCTTAACACCATCCATTACAGCATAATTTTCATACCTGCCTTTTTCAATTTCCCTTACAATTCCGCTTACTCCAACAATTTCACCGGTTTGTGGATCGTAGACACTGCCTTTTACCTCATGATTGATTAGTCCTGTGTACTGGGATATATCAGTATCATTAAATATACCCGAATCCTCTGTAACCTTTATAACCTTTTCAACTGGAACATCCTTGCCTTCGACAACTAAAAAGGTTTTGCTGCCTTCCATCTTAACACTATCCACCATACCCACAACTGTCTCTGTCGTAAAAGTGCTTTCATTTACCATGCTTGCGGTTATGTATTTTCCTATCATGCCAAAGGCTTTTGTAGCTGAAAAGCTGGTGTTAAGATTCTGCATCTGCTCTAAGGCACTAAACTGAGCCATCTGAGCTATAAATTCCTTATCCTCTACCGGATTTAAAGGATCCTGATACCGAAGCTGTGTTACCAGAAGATTCAAAAACTCATCCTTGCCCAGTTCTCCAACCTTTCTCTGACCGGACTTATTCTCTGTGCTTTTGACAATTTCCTCAATGGTCTTTTGCCGGCTTATGTCATTAACAACCATTAAAACTCCTCCTTGCTATGCTGTTAGATTAATGCTGCTAACCCCATCGACATAGGAATTAATTTCTGAATGCAGCTGCTCCAAGCTTTCAACATCTCTCATGCCTATAGCCGGAAGTTCATCCTTTAAGCTGCTCTTAGCGTGACTGCCATGCTGCATATTTTGGCCGTATCCGCCGCGTTCTGTGTTGTCACCTACAAAAACACTGAATTCCTGCACCGAAAAGCCTTGCTTTTCTAAAGACTCCTTCAGCATATTCATGTTTGACTCCAAAGCAGCCTTAACCTGTTCATTTTCTGCAACAAATTTAGCAACTACAATTCCTCTTTCCGTAGCAATCTTTAATGCCAATTTACCTAAATGATCGGGCTTTAAATCGATAACCATTTCACTCTTTTCGCCACTTAACAGCACCTTCGCCTTTTCAATCACCTGTGTAAAAATTTCCTTTCTTGTAACAGGTATCTTACTCTGTATTGTCTGTGATAGCTGGGAATCTTGAACTACCTTTTGGTTTACATCGTAAGAAAAAGCTCCTAATTTGTTACTGTCAGCATAATCCATTTTTGTCACAAAGCCCTTGTTGTCTTTTGATGTCATATCCCCAATGCTTTC
>JAAYTO010000127.1 GCA_012523755.1 Clostridium sp.
GATTATGAAATTGTAACCATGAAGCAAATGAAAAAAATTTTTAAAATCACTAAATGCAAATGACATTGTGCCATTTTTTTATTAAACAAAAAAGCTTGAAAGCCAGTGATCTCAACGGGTTTCAAACTTTTTATTCTTCGAAAGTGTCAAAGACGGGATTTTAACATCTTACATAGTATATGTCAAACATTATATTTTTGTTACTGAAAACGGTAACAACACAAGGGGCGACAACACGGAGGGACGGTTCTTCTGTGTTATAGCACGGAAGAACCGTCCCCCCGTGTTGTCCCCTGTGTTATTTACAATTGTGTTACATGGAAGGAAAATGTAAGCTTTTGTAGAAATAAAATAAATAGGGGAAAACTTTGAATTACACAAAAGATAAGTTGGAGGAAAAACATGAAAAGAGGATTTTTATCAAAACCGGCAATTAAATGGACGGTTTTAGGAGTGTTTATACTTGTCATACTTAATTCATTCTTTGATTCGGAGGTTCTTGCATATCCAGGCGTTCCTGAGAGGGTTAGAATAGGTCTGCTTTTTAATGATTCCCAGACCGGGCAATACTCAGCGGTTTCAAGCTTTAATGTTGATGCACCGAAAGGACTTCAAATCGGTTGCTCTACTGATAAAGGGTTTGTAAATCTTATAGAGTATTCTTTCGGCGAGCCTGTGACAGTAAGAAAAGATTCCTTTTTTGTAAAGACAGACAACGGATTGACTGAATTCAAGCCCGATTCCGATAGTATTCCCAATGGGGAACGGATTGGGGCGTATCACATAAAGATTGGCGGAGACTATCCGGATTACAAGACATTAATTGCTGAGCTTGCAAATATAGAGCAGCAGGGAATTGACGCTTATCCCGCATATGTTGACACATGGCAGATATGGACAGGCTTTTATTCGAACGAAAGCGAAGCACAAATGTCTATAATGCATTCCTTAGACCCGCTTCTAGGAAGCAAGGATTATAAAATGATTACACCGTCATCGACAAGGATATCGGTTTTCTCAAAGTCAGGACAGGCAATTTTGATGTTTGACTCAAAGACTTCAGCATTTACGGTGCAGCCGGGATCCGGAAATGTACCAGGAGTTGTCAGAATCAACGGCGATGACACCAAAAGATACCGTGGAGGGCTTGAGGTCTTAAGGTTATCCGGAAGTGATATGACGGTTATTAACGTTGTTTCTATGGAGGAATACCTGTATGGGGTTGTACCTTATGAGATTCAGGCCAGCTCCCATCCTGAGGCGTTGAAGGCTCAGGCGGTGGCAGCAAGGACATATACCGTAAACAACCTGAGAAAATACGAAAGGCTTTGCTTTAATTTATGTCCCACAACCTACTCCCAGGTATATAAAGGATTTAATGGAGAAGCCGCATCAACCAATAAAGCTGTGGATGATACAAAAGGAGAGATAGTTACATACAATGGAAAGCCTGCATCGGTTTTCTATTTCAGTTCAAGCGGCGGCAGGACGGAGGATGTAAAGAATGTATGGGGTAGTGACGGTTATCCGTATTTAATAAGTGTTGAGGACAAATATGAATCCGGTGACTCATGGCACTACAATTGGGAGGTATCTTTTACCGCACAAAAAATAAAGCAAATAATGATTGACCGAGGGTTTAATCTCGGAGATATTCTGGGAATTTTTACAACAAAAAGATCCGAGGCGGGAAGAGCCACTGAGGTGGTGGTTAAAGGCAGCAAGGATGAGAGAATATATACGAATGGTTCAACCAGAAGCTTTTTAAGCCTTGACAGTCAATGGTACGATATTATTTCCGATGCGGATACCCTTGTTATGGGAGCTGAAGGAGAACCAGTGAAGACACAGCTAGGAGGAAAGAAGGTAATGACATCCAGTGGTTTGAAAACCATAAGCACATCAAAAAACAGTGTAAGCGTGGCAAGTTCCGTCAGCATCAGGAAAATTCCTCTAATCCCAACGATATATACTTTTATTGGAAGGGGCTGGGGTCATGCTGTGGGTATGAGCCAGGAGGGTGCCAAAGGAATGGCTAAAGCGGGCTTTACCTATAAAGAAATATTGGCTCATTATTTTGTGGGAACAAAGGTCGAGTAAATCGAAATTATACTTATTTTTTGTACTTCTCAGCTTGATTCTTTTTAACAAAGCAATTAACGAAGGGTCAGTCAATAACGATTGGCTCTTTTTTATTTAGTGGGATTTCACGAAGTGAAATGACCAAAAGGCGATGTATTGAATAAATATGAGTAAAAATATGTATCCTTAATCAAATAAAGCCTTGCAGGATGAATTGATTTAATGTATTATTCTATCGTATGGTTATTTAAAACAGGTTCTGCTAAAAATATAGTATAAGACGGTGTTATTTAAATTATGAAGGTTAGCGATTTTAATTATGATCTGCCCGAAGAACTTATTGCCCAAGAACCGGTTTCGGATCGGCAAATGTCAAGACTTTTAGTGCTTGATAGAAATTCAGGCAGTATGGAACATAGGATTTTTAAAGACATTTTAGAGTATATAAATGAGGGCGACTGCTTGGTTTTGAATGATACAAGGGTGATTCCAGCAAGACTCCTTGGGGAAAAAGAGGGAACCGGCGGCAAAATCGAATTTGTTTTGCTTAAAAAGATAGAAAAGGATATATGGGAAGTTATTTTAAAACCTGGGAAAAGGGCCAAACCCGGTTCGAGGTTTGTGTTTGGAGACGGTATGCTTAAAGCCGAGGTTATAAAAATTGTCGAAGAAGGCAACAGGCTTGTAAGATTCGAGTACGACGGCGTATTTGAAGAGGTTTTGGACAGGGTCGGGATTGTTCCGCTGCCGCCTTACATTACAAAAAAACTGGAGGACGCCGAGAGGTATCAGACTGTTTATTCAAAA
>JAAYTO010000128.1 GCA_012523755.1 Clostridium sp.
AAATGCCTGTTATAAATCTTAAAGATCTGGTGGATGTTACTATTGAAGAGGTTTCGAAAAAATATAGTATAAATAGTGAGCAGATTAAGGTTAAGGAGATTGGGTTAAGACCTGGGGAAAAACATTATGAAGAATTGATGACATGCGAAGAGTCTAAAAATGCTATTGAATTGGACAGGATGTTTGTTATACCTTCACTTTATTCAAATAAATTCAGTGGTGAATATGAGGGGGCTCCTTTGGCAAAGGTGCAGAATTATTCTTCTCATGGTCAAATTCCTTTAACAAAGCAGGAATTAAAGGAGCTTATATTGAAAGAAGAAATAATTTAATAAGTTTTGTTATTACTATGATGTTGATGGAGACGATGTGCTATCGAGGTGTTATTGTGTAGCTGAAGAAAATGGTGTTGATGTAGTAGTGCGTGTTACGCCGGGATGTTTTTAATTAATCCTGCAAATTTTATAATTTGGTTGACTTTATATGAGTAGAAATTATACATTTGCGACCAATGCTGGGGATTGGATGTTGATAGAAGTATTTTGATAATATTGGTTTATAATAGATTTGGACTCAATATCACACCTTTTGATATTTCTTAGGAGGTTTTGCATGGAAAAATGTATCGCTATTATACCTGCACGGGGTGGTAGTAAAAGAATACCGAAGAAAAATATAAAAGATTTTTGTGGCAAACCAATTATAGCATATTCCATTTTGGCTGCTTTGGAGAGCGGTGTCTTTGATGAGGTAATGGTCTCAACAGACAGTGATGAAATTGCAGAAATTGCAAAGAAATATGGTGCCAAAGTTCCGTTTTTTAGAAGCAAACAAACGTCGGACGACTGTGCTACCACAGCCCAAGTGGTTATGGAAGTTTTGAAAGAGTACAAGAGACTTGGAAAAGACTTCGCTCATGCCTTTTGTTTGTATCCTACCGCACCCTTCGTGTCACCAGAGCTAATAAGAGATGCGGAAAAAATAATGGAAGCATATGAGTCCAATGAAGTTATTGCTGTTGTTGAATTTTCTTACCCTCCCCAGAGATGTTATAGAATAGATGAAAACGGTCTTATGAGTTATAAATACAAAGAGTATATCGATACCAGATCTCAGGATTTAGAAAAACTGTATCACGATGCTGGGCAGTTTTACATATACAACGTAAAGTCTTTCTATATGCAAAAGGGAAGGATTGAAGACGGTATAATGCCAATGATTATTTCACCCATGTTGGCTCAAGATATTGATACTGAGGAAGATTGGTTAATTGCAGAGGCTAAGTACAAATTGTGGGTGAAGAAAGAGGGTAAGACAGATGAATAGCGTGATTCTTAATAACAATGATTTATCTAAATCCTGTAAGGTTTACATTATTGCAGAGATGTCAGCGAATCACTTGCAGGATATAGAAAGGGCAAAACGAATTATTCAAGCTGCAAAAGAAGCGAGTGCTGATGCAATAAAAATACAAACTTACCGACCGGACACAATCACCATAGATTGCTATGGGAAGGAGTTTTTATGTACTCCGGGCAGTCCATGGGAAGGGATGAATCTATTTGAATTATATAAGACAGCGTATACTCCATGGGAATGGCATCGGGAGTTGTTTGAATATGCTAAAGAGTGTGGGATTTCGATGTTCTCTTCACCCTTTGATTTATCTTCTGTAGATTTCCTTAGGCAATTTAATATGCCGGCATATAAGATTGCTTCTTATGAGATAAATGACATTCCATTAATTAAGAAAGTTGCTTCCGAAGGAAAACCCGTTATTATTTCTACCGGCTTAGCAAATCTCGGGGATATTGAGCTGGCAATTGAAACATGTAATAGGGTGGGAAATGACCAGATTGTGTTGCTCAAATGTGTTTCTGAATATCCTACTCCCTATGAAGATATTAATCTTAAAACCATGGTGAATATGAAAGAGACTTTCGGTTGTGTTGTGGGATTGTCGGATCATTCTTTGGGCGGCTGTGTGTCCATTGCTGCTGTAGCATTAGGTGCTAAAGTAATAGAAAAGCATTTAACATTATCCCGGAAAGATGGAGGTGCGGATTCGGATTTTTCCATGGAACCGGATGAATTCGGAAGAATGGTTCAAGATATAAGAAATGTTGAGAAATCCCTTGGTAATGTAACATATGGACTAACAAACAGGCAAAAGATGAGCAAGAAAAGAGCACGATCGTTGTATGTAGTGGCAGATATAGCAACCGGACAGAGACTTACACCGGAAAACATAAAATCAATACGGCCGGGGTATGGATTACATACGAAGTATTATGAAGAAGTATTGGGCAAAACAGTAAATTGTGATTTGAAAAAAGGTACTGCTTTGCAGTGGAAGTACATTGATTAAAAAATATTAAGGGGCTGTTTTTCTGATGAATGTACTTGTTTTAAGTGCTGGTACAAGGTGCCGGTTAATAAGCTATTTTAAAGAGAAAAATAATGGTTTTGACAGGGTGGTGGCCACGGATTGCAGCATATATGCACCGGCTGTTTATATGGCAGATAGTCACTATATTGTTCCGAGAATGCATGACAATAATTATTTGCCTACGTTAATGGATATATGTAAAAAGGAAGAAATCAATGTTGTACTTCCGCTACAAGAAGATGAAATAGAGCATATATCTGAAAACAGAGCTATGTTTGAGGCTTTGGGTATTTTGGTTGCAATATCTGATATTGAAACGCTGAAGGTATGCAGAGATAAATACTTATTATATAAAACCCTTTCTTCAAAAGGCGTTTCCTGTGTGGAGACCTATGATTATAATACAGAGAAAGAAATAATCGTTAATATGACTTTGCCGGTATTGGCAAAGGATAGGTTTGGAGCCGGAAGCATTGGAATGCTTAAAATTGGATCGTGGCCGTTGCTTATGGAATTTGCAAAATGTTCAGAGAAAGAAATTATCGTTCAGCCTTATTTAGATGCTCGAGAGTATGGAGTTGATGCATATATTGATTTTGTTAGTGGCGAAATCATCGCTGTTTTTGCCAAAGAAAAGATTAGAATGAGAGCCGGAGAAACAGAAAAGTCAAAATCTATAATAGACTGGAACTTATTTGAACTGGTAAAAGTCATTGTAAGGGAATTGAATTTTAGAGGTTCGATAGATATAGATGTATTTAAGTATGGTGGAGCGTACCATGTGTTGGAGGTGAATCCTCGGTTTGGAGGAGGATATCCTCATGCATATGAGTGCGGTGTGAATTTTATTAAATTCATCGAAACTAATGCAAGGGGACAGTACAATACACCTGTTATCGGAAAATATGAGGAGAATACGGCTCTGTTAAAATACACAGATGCTATGTTGAAAAATGAAAAAGATATGTTTTAGAGTAGATGCAAATCAAAATATAGGGCAAGGGCATGCAATGAGATGTTTGTCTATTGCAAATGAATTAAGTGATAATTATGACGCACAATGTATATTTGCAGTTTCCGATGAGAGTAGTGCACGTTTTTTTACCATGCGGAAAAAAGAAGTGATAAACTTAGGCTTGGACTATAAAGATTATTCCTTATTTGCCGCTAAAGCTATGCTGAAAATTATAGAAACAGAGCAAGTATCCATCGAGATAGTTGACAGCTATCATGTAACATATGAATATTTATCTTTACTAAGACAAGCTGCAAAAACAGGCTGCTTTTATTATGGAAACCAGGTTATGTCTGTGGATTTGCTGATTAACTACAATGTAAACTATGATAAAAGCTTTTATGAGCAGAATTATAATTTGAAGAATGTAGAGTTACTGTTAGGAACAGAGTATGTTCCTTTACGAAAAGAGTTTAGCAATCCCAAATTAATAAAGAAGGATACTGTAGAAAACATATTATTTCTTACGGGCGGAAGCGATCCCTATAATGTTGTTGAATCAATGGTTAATGAAATTAAATCAAGAGATGATTGCAAAAAGCTTAAATTTACATTTGTAATTGGCGATTATAGCAAGATTAAAGGACATCAAGCCTATGAGAAAGAATGTGATTATATTTCATATATGGCATCCACCGATAAGATAGTAGATATAATGAAGACGCATGATATAGTCGTATCAGCTGGAGGTATAACCATGTATGAATTATGTGCTTTAGGCATACCTTGTGTAATATATTCAATGGCGGATAATCAAATCCCGGAAGCAAAATACTTAGGGGAAAACGGCTATTTGGTGTATGGTAGAGATGTTACAACAGATAATTTTTGTAAAATGTTATTGGATAGTATTATAATGTTAGCATCTTCAGAGGATGCTTGTAATAAAATATCAGGCAAGATGAAAACATTAGTAGATGGCAAAGGGTGCAGTAGAATAGCATCAAAAATTTATGCACTGAAAGGAGATTGGTAGCATGAATTTAGAATTTGAGAATACTAGAAGGTTCTGGGGTAACGAAGTCGTACGGGGTAATTTGATATGGCCGGATGAAAATGTAATTCGGTTTGTAAAGAGAAATTATAAACCTGGAAACATTATTTTAGATTTCGGATGTGGTACAGGAAGAAATGCGGTCGCTTTGAGTAAGGATGGCTATAATTGTATTGCAATGGATTATACGGAAAAGGCCATTAACTTTATTAAGCAAAAGGCAAAAGAGGAGAATTTAAATATTAGTACGGTAAAAAATACGGGGTTTGAAGTGCCGCTTCAAGAAAATAGTGTAGATGGTATCATAGCAGATGGAAGCTTGTTTTATAACAAAAAATCAGATAATGTAACGATTCTTACGAATTTGGCAAAAGTACTTAAACCTGACGGGAAATTTTGGGCCAACTGGAGAACCAAGCGAGATTTCTTGTTCGCACAAGGTATGGATATGGGAGAAGGATTATATAAGTTGGAGACCGGTACCAAACGAGAAGGGTGCTGTTATTTCTTTGCAGATGAGAAGGATGTCATAGAGATGTATGAAATGTCTAAACTCAGTATTGAGACGTTAGATGACTACGAATATACAGATAACAATCGTACCATAATGAATTCCTATTATCATGTAGTGGCAAAGAAATAACAAGAAGGGGCTTAAACTCTTGTTTAAAACTAGCCTCTTTTGGTTTTTACATAAGAAAAAGTTGCATTCAAAAATATATTGCTTTTATCAATACACTTTACAGGGAGAGACATAAATGGACAAAAGTCAAAAGACGAAATTCATACCTTACGGACGGCAGTGGATTGATGAGGATGACATCAAAGCTGTTGTCGAAGTATTAAGAGGTGATTATTTAACCACCGGACCGAAAATAAAAGAGTTTGAAGAGAGTTTGACTCAGTACACCGGGGCAAAGTTTGCCGTTGCCGTTTCAAACGGGACTGCGGCACTTCATGCTGCTTGCTTTGCAGCCGGTATAAAAGAGGGGGATGAGGTAATTACATCTCCTATTACCTTTGCAGCTTCG
>JAAYTO010000129.1 GCA_012523755.1 Clostridium sp.
ATTTATTATTGATTGCAGGCATGGTTTTATATAGAAGTTAATAACTTAGCCATAATATCCACTATATAACATTATATGATATGATAATTATTATTTCAATAAAGAAAGCCCATTTGCTGGAGAAGTGATTACTATTGGTTTCAAGCAGAACAAGCAATTATACTGCACAACATACAAAAACCAATAAAATATTACAATAAAACACTGTACATATATTACAATTAATGATAAAATATTATTTAACCATTAACCATGGAAATTTATAAATTTATAAATTTGGAGCATAAAATGTATTGAAATCCTGATATTTTCTGCTATAATTTACTTAGCAAAAGCTACATAAGATAAGATTTTATATTAATGAATCCAAGATTTATTACCTATTTTTAGGGGAGAGGGGTCTTATTTGAACAGATTAATTTCGGAGAATTTGATTATTGAGAACAAGGATAATTCCAGCTTAAGCTATATTTTAAAAGAAGACAGCCTTTTTTTTGATATTGGGTACAAGGTTTTACAAAACCAGGAGAAGAGTGGGTTCATAAGATGCTTTAAGGTATCTCACAATGGTAGAATCAAGTTGATCTATAATATATCCGGATACAAATCCTTACAGCAACTGATTAGTCAGATATCCCATGAAAGCTTTCTGACCGTAATTTATAAGATTATGATGGCGGTTTCGGAAGTAAAAAACAATGGGTTTATGCAGTGTGAGAACATTCTTGTAGATTTTGACAGGATTTTTATTGACGCCAATAACCTTAATACATACTTAATTTACTTGCCTGTCAACAATAAAATGGATAATGACGGTGATATTGCTTTTGAAAACGAGTTAAAGACCAATATTATGGAAGCTGTTTCAAGAAACAAGAACCTCCGCAGCGAGATTGTTTTAAAGCTGTATAACGATTTGAAATCCGGCAAGCTTTCTCTTGAAAGTATAATTAAGAATATTATGGCGGGCAGTAATTCTATGAGCGGTACTTTTAAGAATTCCTTTGCACCGGATAATGCTTCAAAAAAAGGGGTTTTTCGCCCTCGTGGTCCGGAGAATGCCGATTATTCCAATGTTGAGACAGAAAATAATAAAAATAATATATTAAATGCACTGCGTTCCTTTAGAAGTAAAAAAAGTGAACCAGACGGGGTGCACAGGTCATCAATTACTCTTTGCACAGTGAATGCTCCTCACAAAGTTGAAATAGCCATTAATAAAAGTGAATTTCTTATAGGAAGCAATCCTGAAATGGTTGATGGAGCTATTGAATTTAACAAGGCTATAAGCAGAGTGCACTGCAAGATTATCTGTGTTGACAATAGATATTATATCTGCGATATGGGAAGTTCAAACGGTACATATTTAAATGGCTCAAGACTGCAGCAAGGGGTTTCGGCTCCCATTGAAGCAGGAGACAGGATTTTTCTTGCCAACACTGAATTTGTTGTAAGATAAATTTTATTTAATATATGAATTTGGACGGGAAGTGTGAGATGAGTAAAGTTGTAGTGGTATTGGCGGATACCGATGAAAAGTATCTTATGCCTTTAGAATTAAAATTCATAGAAGAATTTAAAGATAATGCAGATATCAACGTAATTACTGACAGGGATTATTTCAATACCTATTTTAGTCTGCCGAGGGATATAGATATTCTTATCATAAATGAAAATTTATATACAGAGGAAATTAAAAAGCATAATATAGCCGGTTTGTTTATTTTAACCGAATCCAACGATGCAAACAATGAGGGGAAATCGGTTGGCAACCGCATATATAAGTACACCAGCGTAAAGGAAATATTCCGAAATGTAATTGATGCTTCTGCAAAAGAAGTAATCAGTACTATAAACGATAAAGAAAAAACCCGGGTGATTATGGTCTATTCACCCTGTGGCGGCGTTGGTAAAACAACGGTGTCTTTGGGGATATGTGCAGCACTTGCCGGTTACCACAAGCGTGTATTATATATAAATACCGAAACAATTCAAAGCTTTAATTATATGATGAGCAATAAAAATTATTGTCCCGGTGAGTTTGAAAAGCTGCTGGCATCAAAAAAAGAAAATATTGCTGACTGCTTGCAGGGGGCGGTAGGGCTTGAAAAGTTCAATTATATTTTGCCCTTTAGATACTCTGCTTCTTCTCTAAATATTGATATGAAAGAGTATAAACATCTCGTTGAAGCAGTTAAGCAGACAGAAATGTACGACTTTATTGTGCTGGATACTTCTTCTGATTTTACAGCCGAAAAAACCTTGATGATGAGTTTTTGCGACAAGGTAGTAATTGTAGCGGCACAGGATAAGGTCTCATGTTTGAAGCTGGAATGCTTCCTTGGCAATATTGACTGCTCGGATAAAAACAAGTTTGTATTTATATGCAACAAATACTTGTCGGACAAAGAAAACTGGCTTATAAAGGGCAATTTAACCGGTCGATGTTTGATGAGTGAATACATAGACGAATTTGAACCAGAACCGGATGATATCAATATTGAATATTTATCAACAAATAAACAGTTTCAGAAGCTGGCTTATACGTTTATATAATTGTAGGTGAAATAAACATGGATAGTGTTGTTATTGTGGTGCATATACATAGAACTGGTGAAAAAGTTGATGTGCAAATACCCCTTGATATCACAGCAAATGAGTTGGCTGTGGCACTAAATCAAGCATTTGATTTAGGTATCAATACAGAAGGGGATATGGCCGATTGTTATCTAAAATCAGAAAACCCTATTGCACTGCTTAAGGGCGATAAAACCTTGCGGGAATATGGCTTGAGAAACGGTACTGTGATCAACATAACGAGTTAGGAAGAGGACGGGGTCGTGGTTAAAGACAAATATAAGATTGTTATTTACGGAAAAAACATATATAGCGAATATGCTCTCCCTGACGGTGATGACTCCATAGTTAAAATTGGAACAACAAAAAACTGTCAAGTCAGGTTTAATAAGGATCACTTTTTTGATGAGTTTGAGTTTTACTTGTCAAAGAAGGATTCGAGATGGCAGCTTAATTGTGATAAAGGAGTATACTTTACCACCGATGGTGTAATGAAGATTTATTATAAAGATATGAATCATGGAGATATGGTGGGGGTAAAGTATCAGAATTTTGACGGTGAAGTATTTAAATTAAACTTCTTTATTGATTTTGATGCCGATGAAAAGAATTATGAGCGTGTTATAGACGTATCAAACATAAATAAAATTAGTATTGGAGGCCTTGATGGCTGTGATATTGTTTTAAAGGACGAGCTTATCGGTAATGATACCGTAACCTTGAAAGCAATAGATGGAGAATACTATATTATTGACAATAAAACAAGATATGGAGTATACATAAACGGTAAAAAGGCACCGGATAGAACAAAATTGAACAACTATGATTTCTTCATGATTGTAGGGTATAGTTTTTATTTTAAAAACAAGAGGCTGTACACATCAAAATATGGAAATATCAGGATTAATAACCTGAGCTATACCGATACCACCGAACAGCTGAGTGCCCTTAAGTATCCAAAATTCAACAGGAATACCAGGGTTAAATATGTAATTCCTGAAGAAGAAATTGAGATTTTACCACCAAAGCCCAAAACAGCTCCGCCAAAGAAAAATCTTATTCTTACTTTGGTTCCTGTATTGGCGATGATTGCCCTTACCATTGTTTTAAGGGGTATCATGAGAGGCGGTTCGGGTTTTACCTTTGTGATTTACAGTGTGGCAAGCATGACCGTGGGTTTGGTTATGTCAATTGTCAGCATGGTAATGGATAAAAAGCAGTATGAAAAAGATATGCAGCAAAGAAAAGAGAAGTACTTTGAGTATATAGGCAAAAAAGAAGAGGAAATAAAAAAATACAGGGAAATTGAATGGAAAATTGCCCAGAAAATATACAAGCCCATTGATGTCAATATACAGGCGGTCTCGGATTTTAGCGGGGATCTGTACGACAGGGACATTAAAGATGAGGATTTCCTGTTTGTAAGGGTAGGTACCGGCGTTTGTGAAGCAAAGTGCAAAGTTGTATACACAAAGCAAGAGTATAAGGATACCGACGATGAATTGCTTTCCATTCCCGAAGACGTGGAAAAGAAATACCGCTATATTGCCAATTACCCCATTGTATCGAAGTTTTCCAATTCCAATGCCATCGGTATAGTGGGTGAACGGTCAAAGCTTTATGGAGTATTAAAAAACATAACCCTTGATATATGCATACGGCATTTTTATAATGACGTAAAACTGTTTTATATGTTTTCAGAAAATGATTGCGAAAGATTTGCCTGGCTTCGTTGGCTTACCCATGTGAATAATGATGATATCGGTGTAAGAAACCTTATTTATGATGAGGAAAGCAGGAACACCATTTTAGAATACTTGTACAAACAGCTGACTTCAAGGGAAAGCCAGTCAAATTCCAGTGACAATCCAAGCTTTAACACGTTTTTTGTGGTTTTTGTTTTTGACAGCAAGGGCATAAGCAAGCACCCCATTTCAAAATATATTGAATCGTGTAACAAGTATGGATTCATCTTTGTCTTTTTTGAAGAGCATAAAGAGTTTCTTCCGAAAGGCTGTACAGAAATTATAAGGATTGATACCGATAACTCGGGAGAATTGCTTTTAAGTGAAAACGGCAGTGATATATCCAAATTTGATTATATACCCGTCCCTGACAGGACGGCGGAGGAAGTGGCATTGAAACTGGGTTCGGTATATGTGGACGAAGTTAACCTTGAAAGCGAATTGACCAAAAACATATCATTGTTTGAGCTTTTAGACATCATGACCATTAACGACCTTGACCTTTCGGTGCGATGGAGCCAATCCCAGGTTTATAGAAGCATGGCGGCACCCCTTGGAGTAAAGACGAAAAACCAGACAGTGTACCTTGACCTGCATGAAAAAAAGCATGGTCCCCATGGATTGGTAGCCGGTACGACAGGGTCCGGTAAGAGTGAGATTTTGCAGACCTATGTTTTATCAATGGCTACGTTATTCCATCCTTATGAGGTTGGATTTGTTATTATAGACTTTAAAGGGGGAGGAATGGCCAATCAATTTAAAGACCTTCCCCACTTGATGGGTTCAATAACCAATATCGAGGGAAGAGAGATTGACCGATCTCTCATGTCGATTAAGGCTGAACTCATAAAAAGGCAGGCGATTTTTAAAGAATATAATGTAAATCATATAGACTCTTATATAAAACTTTATAAAGAAAATAAGGCGAAGCAACCTCTGCCCCATTTGATTATTATTGTGGACGAGTTTGCTGAACTTAAAAGCGAGTGCCCCGACTTTATGAAGGAGCTTATCAGTGCTGCCAGAATAGGAAGAAGCCTCGGAGTGCATTTAATACTTGCTACCCAGAAACCCTCGGGGGTTGTGGACAATCAGATATGGAGTAACTCAAAGTTCAAGCTTTGTTTAAAAGTGCAGACAAAGGAAGACAGTAACGAGGTTATAAAGACTCCGCTTGCAGCGGAAATAGTGGAGCCGGGCCGGGCGTATTTGCAGGTGGGAAACAATGAAATATTTGAACTTTTTCAGTCTGCATACAGCGGTGCAAAAGCAGATAATTCAAGTGTAGTAACCGGAAATGTGTTTGAGCTGTACAAGCTTAATTTGTGGGGAAAAAAGCAGCTTATATATTCAAACAGGAAAAAAAGCAGCGATAAGAATACCGATACCCAACTGAATGTTTTGGTAAATTACATAAAAAATTACTGTATGGCGAATTCAATCAGTCCCCTGCCGGGGATATGTCTTCCATCTCTGCCTGACATTATTAATTTTAATGATGTCAAACAGCCGCCAAAGGATGAGATTGATACAAAAGTCGCTATCGGAATGTATGACGATCCTTCCAATCAGATTCAGGATACTGTTGTCCTGAATATTTCAGAAAGTCATACGCTGATTATCGGCTCATCCCAATATGGAAAAACCAACTTGATTCAAACCATTATCAGGGGTATAATGAGTAATTATACTCCTGATGAAGTGAACATATACATGCTGGATTTTGGTTCAAAAATCCTTAAAAATTTTAGCGATTTAAATCATGTGGGGGGAGTTGTGACACTATCTGAAGATGAAAAACTTAAGAACTTTATCCGATTAATAAAGACAGAAATCGCTTTTAGAAAGGATAAACTTTTGGATGCAGGTATCAGTTCCTTTGCATCCTATCGTGAGGCAGGATATAGAGACATGCCCCACATTGTGATAGTAATTGACAATTTCATAGGTTTTAAAGAAAACTATACCGAATATGATGATGATATGCTCGGTATATGCAGGGAAGGGATAGCAGTGGGTATAAGTATAATACTGTCAAACCTTCAAACCAGCGGAATCGGCTATAAATACCTTTCTAATTTTGCTAACCGCATAGCATTATACTGCAATGACTCCGGTGAATATGGCAATATCTTTGACCGATGCCGCATGCAGCCGAAAGATGTCCCGGGACGGGCACTTATTTCAATAGATCGGCGTATTCTTGAATGCCAGTGCACTCTAGGCTTTGACGGAGAAAAAGAAGTAGATAGAGTTGAAAACATGAAAAAAATCATAGATATTACCAACGACAAAGAGGAAAACCGGGGTAAGAAGGCACGGGTTATTCCTGAAATACCGAGATTACTCACAGAGGAATACATTAGAAACAATTATGCAAAAACGCAGCTTAAGAAGTATCAAATTCCCATTGGTTTGGACTATGATGAGGTTGATTTGGTAACGCTTGATTTGCTGAAGCTATCGGTTATTGCTGTTACAGGCAGAGAGAACAGCGGAAGGACAAACTTCCTTAAAATAATTATGAATAACATCCAAAAAAATATTTTTAACTATCCGGTCAGGGCATACATAATCGATGATGTTGAACGACATTTAAAGAAAATGGACGACTATGGCTTTGTTGACAAGTACACTGTTGATGCGAATGAGTTTGAGGTAATTTTGGATGAAGTATACAGCGAACTTGAGGACAGACAGGAGATTGTTATCGATGAGGGAACAGAAGGGATTGAAAAGGAACCGCTTTTATTGATAATTGTACAAAACAGGGATGCAATAGGTGCATTGAGCTCAAACAAAAAGGCAGTGGAGGTTTATAAGAAGATTACAAGACAGTATAAGGCACTAAAAGTATGTTTTGTTTTTTCGGATATCGAAAATGCTCCGGTTGCCTATGGTTCTCCCGAAATTCTTAAAAACATCAAGGAGAACAGGAAAGCGGTTATATTTGATGACCTCAATAATCATAAAGTATTTGATATTCCTACAAATGCTTTAAGGACATTTAAAAAGCCCATTGAAAAAGGTGATGCCTACTTTATAATGGGCAATGAACTTATTAAAATAAAAACCATATTTCAAGAATAGTGGGAGGGGATATATATGGCGGATAGTCAAGGCGGGGTTAAACATCTATATACAAAAGACATGAAGGAAACATCCCTTGAGTTGCAACGGAATATAGATGATTTTCAAGATGCCGTAGAAAAGGTGAGTAAGGCAACAACAAAACTGTTGTCAACATGGGCGGGTAAATCGAGAGATAGATTTGAGACTCAATATAATCTCTTGTTTGGGCAACTTAAGGATTTTGAGGGGGCACTTTATGATATCTATGATGCTCTTGTAGATAGTGAAACTGCATATATAGATGCGGACGAGGCACTTAAAAAAGAGTTTAATATTGCTAACAAATAGAATCTATCGTTTTTCCGGAGCGGCAGAATTTAAAACAGAAAGCTGTTATCTAAGAACTGCCGGAAGATGATAGGAGAGGAGTTGGTGGGAATATGTCAATTAGCAGCTTAAAAGAACAGCGAAGGGAAAAGAAGGCAGAGCTCAAAAAACTTGAAAAGAGAAAAAAAGAACTTGAAAAGATTTTACGAAGTCTTGAGTGGGAGTTTCATGACGAAGCAACTGCATTTAATTATAATCTTACTAACAGTACTACAAACCTGGAGTATGGCATTTTAAATAATGAGACTGCATATAAAAATGTGGAGGATATGAATGGGGATAAGGAGGACAGCCCTGATACCGACACTCAACTATCGGATGCAAGGAGCAGTCTTTCTGCAGAGATAAACAGTTTAAGCAGAGATATTGGGTATTTAAAGGAAGATATACGCTATCTTGACCGGGAAATTGAGAGGAAGCAGGCCGAACAATTAAAAGATGGAATTAATGCAATAAAGAATGCAGTAGAGGATATTTTTAATTAAATCTGACAAAGGTTTGAGTATTTATTGTCAGGCAAGGTAATGGTTGATTAAAAAGGAGCAGACATTTTGCAAGGAGGTGTTAAAATGGGTGTATTAAAAATAAATTATTCTGAACTTATTACTTCTGTTAAAAGTGCCGAAAAGGCTTCTAAAAAAGCGAAATCCTATGCGGAAGAGCTTGAAAAAAAGGTGTGTAAAAAGATTTCCGGTCTTGAGGGTGGAGGTTCGGATAATGTAAATAATGCTGATTATTTTGTAAAGGGAAAAATTGTATCATTGAAGGAAAAGTCAGAAAGGCTTAAAAATTTTGCGGGAAAGCTGGATGCTTTTTATAACAATGTAACGAAAACGGATGAGGAAGTTGGAAATAAATTTTCAGGACTATATAATCAGTTTAAAGAAGATAATGGTTTAAAGATAAATGTTGTGACCGAATTCTTCAGCTATGTGGGAACAAGGATTTTAAATTCGACGGATTTTGGAAGATGGTTAAATAATACATCCCGTAGCGTTAGAGATTTCTTTAAAGACATATGGGGAGAAATCAAATACTGGTACAAGTGTGAGGGCGGAAAGTATGTAGTGGATATAATATTATCTGCTGCAGCTATTGCTGTGGCTATAGTTACACTGGCTACCCTCGGATCGGGATTTTTTGCAGTGGTTGCTTTTATCGGAGCAGTTATTTCCATAGCTAATGCGGTAAATGATATTTGTACAAGCACGGCGGCATTAATATGTCATAATGAGGATCCCGCATGGGCCAACAGGTATGGTGAAATGGATAAGGTTTCGGATACTCTTAGGAAAACTGTAGATAGCAGGATTGCAGATTATGCCGCAGATGCTTTGGATGTAACTGAAATGTTTTGCGACATTGTTGGAATAGTAGAAAATTTGCCGAAAAATATTGATAGTTACAAAGAAATATTTAAGAATGGTGAACTTACTACTGAAAAAAAGTGGCTTAAGTTCGGCAGGAAATTGTTTAAGGATCAATTCATTTCGGATTTTGATGAGGTGAAAGAATTCCATAGCAAGCTAAAAAACAGTAAAAATATTTCAAAGACCATCAAAGTGTTTGGTTATTCTGTATTAGGAATAACTGTATTAAAGGAAAGGTTGGATGACATAGGGAGTATATTCCAATTTAAGCCTGAATACCTTGAAACAACATGTGACCTGTTCGGAGTAAGTCATGAAATAAGTTATGGATTTGGCTTCAAAGCTAACTTGAAAGGTAATTTAAATGTGGATATTGAGTTTGAAAAGGACAGGTCGGTATTCGAAAAAATATATGATGTCTTTAATCCAGAATTTTACAGTGCAAAGTATGGGATAAAGAGAATGACTCCGTCCGATGACATGTTAGAAAGTATGGGGGTATTTGTGCAATGATAAAGGAGTACAAACGGGATCCAAAAAAAGTAGAAGAATTTGAAGCCCGCCGAAGAAAGCGAGAGAAATTCAAGGAAAAGAAGCATATAAGAAGAGTGCTGTATATTATAGGTATTCTTGCACAGGTTTTACCTGCCCTGTATTTATACTATAACAGGGACATATTAAATATAAGAAACGGGGAGAGTTTTTTTAACAGTATATTTCTTACTGAAATTTTGATATTTTTAGTGGTATGGACCCCAATACTTTTATATTGCAAGCTGTCTTACGGGTTGGGTGGATTTCCTCCATATTACAGGAAGCGGGAGACTCTTGTTTTATATGAGGACGGATTACAGAACGGCTTTAGTTTTGTAGATAATAGTGGCAAGGAATGGTATAAGGTATATGAAATAAAATACACAGATATAAGAAGGATTAGGCATGATGTGGTTTTTAAAAACCTGAATGTTAACTGTAAAGTTAGTGAATTTATTTATGACGGTGAAGGTACTGCCTTGCACAGCCAAAAAACATTGGAAAAAGAATGTGTTGATTTTTATTTGTACTATTACGATAACGAAGATTTTATAGAAACACTGGAGAAGTGTTCTGGAATTTTAGCTGTAAGGTATAATCGGAACACGTCAAAAAATATAAGATAAAAAGGAGTGGATGAGATGTCGGAAAAAGTTAATGAAGTATCTTTAGCAGAGGAGTATAATCAACAGGGTCTTACTTTGATGGGGGCAAATAAATATGAAGAGGCAATAACATACTTCAATAAAGCACAGCAGGAAAATCCAATGCTTGTGGATACATATTTTAATCTTGGGACTGCGTATGCCTCTATGGAAAATTATGACGAGGCCAAAGTTCAGTTTGAAAAAATATTATTGATAGATAAGAACAACCCCATGGCATATTTCCATCTTGGGAATATCAGTTTTATGAAAAATGACTTTAACAAAGGAATTGAAAACTATAACAAAGCGGTTTCCTGTGGATATGACGGTTCCCAGTTGTATTATAACCTCGGTTTGGTATATGAGGAAATGGACAATATACCCATGGCAATTAGAAATTACAATAAGGCTATAGCTAAAGAACCCCTTAGACCTGATTTCAGATTAAAAAAAGCAAGTCTTTATATTCAGACAAAAAAATATGATGAGGCAATGGAGGCCTTAGAGGAGCTTAACAATTATTGTCCCGATGTTTTTGAAGGGTATCATCTGAGATTTGAGATTTATTGTGCACAGGAAAAATATGATGAGGCGGAAAAGCTTATAAATAAGGCTATTGATTTGTTTCCGGAGGATGTGTCCTTGTTTTACGACAAGATTCGTCTTTTTAACATAAAGGGTGAACTTGATACTGCTCTTAGGATGATTGATGAAGCTGAGAAAATGGAAGGATTTGAAATAGAGGCCAGAAATCTTGATTTTGAGCGGGCAAAAATATATGCACAGAAAAACGATATTGACAAGGCTATTGAATATTTTGAAAAGCTTAAAGAATACGAAGAGGGTTCTATAGATTATGAGGGAAGGTATTTTTTGATGAATGCATACCTCTCCATTCAAAAATTTGATAAAGTGCTGGAAAACGCAGAAACATTGCTGAAGAATCTTAATGATACTTCTTATTCCAGGGCAGCTATTTACTACAAGCCTTATTCTCTTAAGATGCTTGGAAGAGAAGAAGAAGCACAAAAATATTATAAAGAAGCAACTAAAGTATTCAGGATGATTACAATTTCCGAGCCCGGCAACCTTGATGCATATATGTTCAGGGTATTGTCGCACAAGGATTTGAAGGAATATGACAAGGCACTGGAATTGGTTGATTATGTGTTGCTTTTAAAACCTGACAGTGCGGAAGCCTATGCAATTAAGAGCGGCATATATAAAGAACTTGGACAAGAAGAGAAGGCTCAAGAGGAACTTAAAAAAGCAAAACGATTGAATCCTCTGTTGGACATTGACTATTCTAATTTTTAACTACTCAGACAAGAGAAGGAACCTTTATTAAAGGGGGTGTGTTTATGGCAGATTTTGAATTTGATGTTGATGCTATCGAGGAAGCTATAAAACAATATAGAGAGGCAATAACTGAAATTGATGGAATTAAGAGGTCGCTTAAAGAGAAGCTTGAAGTGCTGAAGAGTTCAAGTTGGCAATCTAAAGGTGGAGAAGCATTTTTTGAAAAATTTAAATTTGACTGGGCAGATGAAACCGATAAATACATAAAAACAGTTGAACATATGTGTGATCTTTTAGGTATTGCTCAAGAGTCTTTCAAAAATTTGCTTGAAGAAGCAAAAAGTTTAAAGTATAATGGCTGATTATCCGTTAGCTGCGGATAAAATATAATAAAAATAAGGAGGTCAATATTATGGCAACAATTAAAATTACACCTGAAGAGTTGAGGGATGCAGCTGCATCTATTAAAACCAAGGCTGGAGAGATTGAACAAAATATCAATGAGGTAAATGAAAAAGTTCAATTTGTAGTAGACAACTGGGAAGGTGCAGCCAGAGACAGCTTTTTTGAGGCTTTTGAATCTTTGAAGGGTGATTTGCTTACACAGCTGGACGAAATATTAGAGGGAATTGCAAGCCAGTTAGAAGCTGCAGCAAATACTATTGAACAAGCCGACCAGGAAGTTGCAAATGCTTTTAAATAATAAAGCATTGTATGCAGTTGGCGACTGAAATGCCTTATTAAAGCCTGACAAAAACCCGGCGCAGCATAAATATGGTGCGCTGGTGTTTTTGTAATTACGGAGTTGATTTTGATTATGGAAACCATGTCATTTAAAAGGTATGAATTTATAAATAAAGTATATGAAAAAAAGAAAACAGCAATAGGCATTGTTTTAAAAATAATAGCATTTATAATAGTGGGTTTAGTTCTGCTTTTTATTTTACTTGGATTTTTAATTACAGGTTTAGGTTTTTTATTGCCTATTTGTGGAGGTATTTTTGCTCTCATAAAGGTAGAGGGCTTAGAAGTAAAAAAAGTTGAACATATTCAGGTTCGAGCAATAATCGACTTTTATTCAGATAGTGTGGTTATGCGTTATGATTATATAGACCGTGAGGATGATATGGGGCCAAGGAGCGAAGAGTATACCTTTTATTACAGAGATATTATTGATTTAGAGTTCAGTGTTCCACAGCAGTGTCTGAATATTAAGTGCGGACCTTTGCTTAGGATGTATTTTTATAGAGATTCAAAGGAGATTGAAAAAGATTACAGAATGAATAAAAGATATTATAGAAATTTGATATATCTTCCATCAGCTAAAAGAGATGAATTCCTTAAGGATATACAAAAATACAGTGGAATTAGCGTTACAGAGCTACATTAAAATTGAAGTATATTTCATCGGTGGTATAAAATTGGATGAATTTAAAATAGATTATTTTAACTTTTCGGGGCTTGAGAAAATGCGGAAAGGACTTCTCAAAAAGCTGAATCTCATGCAGAAAGGCTTTATATTAAAAGGACTGAAAAAATTTACAATCTTGAGGGGAGGACTTTTTCATTATTATATATATTTTAGTATTAACGATTTTTGTTGTGTTCTTAATATTTATGTTCTGCCGGAAGCTTATTGCAGGTATTGAAGTATATTCATTAAATAGGCGTCATGAGACACTTATTCTTTATGAGGACAGGGAGGTGTCAAAGTGGGTGTATTAAAAATAAGTTATTCCGCACTTTCCGGTGCCATCAAAGGTGCCGAAAGGGCTTCTAAAGAAGCTGAATCCTATGCAAAAGAGCTTGATAAAAAGGTCTGTAAAAGGATATCCAATCTTGAGGGTGGAGGTTCGGATAATGTAAATAATGCCGATTATTTTGTTAAGAAAAAAATTGAAGCATTGAATGAAAAGGCAGAAAAGCTTAAAAATTTTGCGGAAAGATTAAATACCTTTTGTGACAATGTGAAGGAAACCGATAAAAATGTTGGAGATAAGTTTTCTGAGCTATATAACCAGTTTAAAAAGGACAATGGCTTGAAAATAAACGCTGTGACCGAATTTTTCAGTTATATTGGAACAAGAGTTTTGAATTCAACGGATTTTGGAAGATGGTTAAATAACATGTCCCGCAGTGTTGGTGATTTCTTCAATGACATATGGGGAGAAATCAAATACTGGTACAAATGCGAAGGCGGAAAGTATGTAGTGGATATAGTGTTATCCGTTGCGGCTATATGTTTGGCGGTTATTACGATATGTACGGCAGGAGCAGGTTTTTTTGCTGTAGTTGCTATTATCGGAGCTGTTATTACCATAGTGAATGCATTAAATGATATTGGAACCAGTGCAATGGCATTGTATCATAATAATGAGGATCCTGCATGGGCCAACAGGTACGGTAAAATGGACAAGCTATCGGATACCTTGAGGAAAAGGGTAGACAGCAGGTATGCGGATTTTGCGGCAAATGTATTGGATGCCACTAAAGCATTTTGCGATATTGTTGGATTTGTAAAGCTTGGAAAGGACATACTTAAGGCATCTAAACATACTACCGCTTTAAAAAATCTGTTTGGGGATAAGAATAATGGTCTTGGAAAAGCATTTTTGAGCGATACAAAAAATAAAGAAAACTATGTAACAACATTTAAAAGTTTTCAAAACGGGCTTAAGACTCTGTTTACCGATAAGAACTTTCGCAGCGAATTAGCGAGGAATTTTAGAACGGATTTTCTAAAGGATATAGAAAATATTACCGATTCGTTGAAGTCTGTAAAGAATTTAAAATTCAAAGATGTGTTTGATATAGGTAAAAAGTTTATTGACCGGCAGTGGGACGAAGCGTGGAAGCACTTTGGCAAAGCAAAAGACTTTGATGGAAAAGTAGATTTTTTAAATATTAAGTATCAGATGTCGAAGGGTGCAACCGATTTTCTCAAAGTCGGAGGAATGGTTGGAGGAGTGGATAAAGTAAGAAAAAGCATATTCGAACTTAAGCTTCCGGATGTGGAAAAGGTTTCAAAGGTAACCGGTATAGGTAAAAAAGAATCTTCCATAGAGACTATTGTAGATGTATTTAAGCCCGAAAGCTACAAAACAAAGTATGGAATAAAGAGAATGACTCCTACCGGCGATATGCTAAAAAGTGTAGAGGTGTTTGCACAATGATTAAGGAGTATATCCCTGATAACAAAAAAGCCAGGAAAATGCTAAATAAGTATCATAAAAAGCATGATAAGTGGAAGAAGCGAAAACCTGTAAGGATTATTATGTATTTATTATGCATTATAGGACCGCTTTTAGCGGCGGTATATGTCTACAATAATCAAGACGGATTATTTATAAGAAATAATGAAGATTTACTTATAAATACATATTCAGTAATACTTCTGTCGTTATTTTTATTATGGACACCAACAATTATATATTATAAACTGCTTGTAGCAGAATGCAGGAAATCTTTAACGTATAAACACCGTGAAAGTCTTGTTCTTCATGACGGCATGATAAAAAACAGTTTTAGTTTTCCGAGTATGAATATGGAAGATTCATACTTGATAAATGAAATTAAATACCCGGAGATAACAAGGCTTGTACATAATACTTACCTGGAGAGGTTGTCCGTATATGGAACGGTGACTCAAACCCTTTATGACGATTATGGTAAAAACAGCGTGCACAGCCAAAAAACAATACCCAATGAAAGGCTTGACTTTAATCTTTACTATTATGACAGCGATGATTTTGTAAAAACGGTGGCAGAGCGTTCAGGGGTTGTGCCGGAAGTTTTGGACTATTTTGAGGAGTAAAATAAATTGGTAAAGTGGGATGGTTTTATAATGGATAATACATTGCTTAAAAGGTATGATTTTTTAAACAGGGTGTATATGAAAGACAGAGAAACAAACTTATTTTTAAAGATATTTATAATAATAGTACTGATTGTCATGTTTCTTGCAACGGGATTTAAACAAATTATGGAAGGGAAATCGGTTATTATTGGAATTTTAGGTTTTGGAGGTCTGTCATTTTATTTGGTCAGGCATATAATTGGTCTATTGAAACCGGATAGCGGTTATAAACAGGTTCCGGTGACAGTGGAGTTTTATTCCGGCAAATTGATCTTGCGTTATAATAATATCGACCGCCAAGACAGGATGGGACAGAGGAGAGAGGAATATACTTTCTTTTACAGTGATTTGGAGGGTTTGGATTTTAGCGTTCCACTTCAGTGTTTGAATATCAGGGGAGGACCTATGCTCAGGGTACATTTTTATGATAAATCAAAGGACATTGAAAGGGATTATAGAACAGACCAAAGGTATTTTCAGAATTTATTGTATATTCCGCCTGAAAACAAGGATGAATTCCTTAAAGACATACAACAATACAGTGGAATTAACGTTAGGGAACTACATTAAAATTGAGTTATATTTTGCCTAGAGGTGACAAAAGGTTTGTACTATTACAATAGCGGTGATTTTATGAAAACAGTGGAAAAGCGTTCTAAAGTGATGATTAGTGAGTTTGATCGCAACTATATTAACTAAATTAACTAAATTTACCTTTTTATTTTCATCATTTTATCTTATAATATATACACAATGTATTGAATGAGATACTATAAAAAGGACATTTGGTAATTTACCGTTATCAACTATGCATATATAGCAAGGTGAAAGCAGGGGGAAGGTATGAAGGTATATCTAATTGCCGGGGCAAACGGGCAAGCTTTGAAGCAAATTCTTGAAAAGCGAGGAAACATTACTGTTGTACGTTATGAAAGAACTATTGAAGAAGCTTTCTTTTACTTAAGAGACAATAAAGAAGAGATTGACATAATATTTCTTGTGGATCAAGGGATCAATTGTTCCATGTCAACTTTTGGAAGGTTATTAAATGACTTTAGGGGACTGATGAATGAAATCTATCCGGATACTGTATTTAGGTATATAACAAAAGAACCCCAGTATAAAAATGTTTTTGAGCAGGCTGTAGATGGTGACAGCAGGTTTTTTATCTATTTTGTCGACAAAATTAAAATTCCCACATCTTTAATTGTAGAGATTTGTCAATATAAGGACAGAACCGATAATGAATCAAACGACAGCGGTTATGAAGATAAGGGATTGAGTAATTCAGATAGAAAAGAGAAAAAAGCTTCAAATAGTTTTTGGGGCATTTTAAGAAGAAAGAAAAAACCTGATGACAGTTCCTATAAAGAGGAGCCAAGGCAGAAAGACATCTTAAACAGGACTGAAGATATTTCAAGCCAAAGTTTAAATTTAAATAGGACTGAAGATGTTTCAAGCCAAAATTCAAATCTGCAATCAACAGTGTTGCTGTCTGAAAATAATATACAAAATATTGAAGAGTCCCCAAAGGAAAAAACAGCCATTGAATCGACGATGTTGCTGGGAAACAATGTTGACAAAAGTTCGAAAGAATTCTCAGGGATGATGGGTCAAAGCAAACCTAATTATCCAAATTTTGATAACAAGCCGGTTAATTTATCATTGACCTCCACTAACATTAATCGTTTTATTGCAGTTACGGGGCATCGGGGATCCGGGGTAACGAGTACTGCGGCAAATTTGGCAGTGGAAGCAAGTGTTCAGGGATTAAAGACAATAATAATTGACTTTGACCTTGATTACAAGGCTATGAATTTATATTTCAGCAAATTCGGAGAAGAGGTCAATCTTAATCCGGAACTTTATAATTCATTGATTAAATGTCTTATAAAGCCCGAGTCTTATGAGATGAACTGCTGTAGAATCAATGGGAATTTATTATTGACAACTCTGGCTTATTCCATAGACAGCAATGATAAAATGATGCAGCTTATTAATGCAAAGCGTCTTATAACTCTGGCATCGGTTCTAAAGACCAGATTTAATCTTGTTGTATTGGATATTCCAATTGACATCCTAAGGCAGTATGACGATTTATTGATACATATAGATTCAGTAGCTTTGTGCATTAATAACAGTCTTCATTCTGTTATAAATACCGTATGCAGTATGAGCAAGTTTGAAAGGAGTTCTTTGGGCATTATGGCTTTAAAATCTAAGGTTGTTGTTACAAATTACAATGAAAGAAATCTTTATGACAAGAAGCCTCTAACATCAAAAGTGACCTGTGATATTTTATCGGAGCTGAGCGGTGATGTATTTAGCCGAACTCCTGAGTGTGTGGGAGAAATTCCATACTTTCCGGATTTTGATCAGCAAATTGACACAGGGAAAAAACTGTGTACGGTTAATGACGGATATAAAGGGGTTTATGTTAATATACTGAATGGTTTATTCAAGTAATTCCGGTTAATTTTGAATATGCGAAGAATTGCAAGGGGTCAATAACAGTATCATAAAATAGGGGGAATTAACATGAAAATAAACAGTATAAAGGATATAGGCACGGGTCGGCGCTTCCCGAAAAGATTTTTTGCAGTTGTCATTAGCATTACAATAATTATTGCAGCCTTTGTGGTACTCAGCAACGCAGATAATGCAGCAAAAGACACTATCGATATAATCAGAGTAAGACCGTCGGAAGGTATATCTGCAAATACCTTGGTGACTGAAAACATGATTGAAAAGTATTCCATAATCCAAAAAGAATACAATGAAGACATGGTTACATATGACAGAAGAGATGAAGTTTTGAATAAATACACTCTTTATTATTTGCGAGGAAAATCACCCGTATTTGCAGATCAGTTGACCACAGAGAAACCTTTAAAAAACGAGTGGTTATACGAGCTTGATGAAAAAAACGAGGTACTGACGCTTCCTTATAACTACCTCAATTGTGGTGGAGATATACTTACTCCCGGTGATGTGGTAAGAATAAGGGTGGCTTATAATGTGACGGTTACTGGGAGCACAGATGATTATCCCGGTTTTGCCGCCCAAGAGGAGCAAAGGAAGTTGGAAGTGCTGTTTGATAAAATTACTGTAAGGGACTTGCTTAACGGCAAGGGGCATTCAATCTATGAAGTATATAAAGAAGTTTTAAAGCTGAGCGAAGAACAAAGGCAAAAGGTAATGAAAAGCAATGAATTTATGGAAAATATACTTCCCAAGGCATTAATTCTCGAAGGAACAAAGGAGCAGGCAGATAAATATGCCAAGTTTTCCGATGATGGAGAAGCGCGGTTTACCATAACTATTCTGAGCAGAAAAAACAATCAAAATATAATGGATCAACTGCCCACAATAGAAAAGGAGGTTGAATCATGGATTCAACAAGGAAACTAGACATAATCGGGGAGTTGGGGAAATTATCTCCAAAAGAAAAGATATTCGAAGAGTTGGAGAGCAGGAAGATATTAGAAAATGTCATTGGTTTTATTCCGGCTTGCGATTCAGCGGATGTTCCCATTATGGTTTCAAATTTAGGAGTATATCTGGCGGAAATGGGTTATAATGTATGTCTTCTGGATGCTGATGTATTCTATCCCTGCCTATACAAGTTGTTTGGTTGTGAATCAAAACCAAGGGGAAGAGGATTGTTGAGCGTTCTTAGAAGCGATAAAATGGATTTTAGGGATGAAATATTAAAAACGAAATATAAAAATGTTTATATTATGTCACCGAGTTTCATGGATCCTATAGAAGATTATCTGGACATTCGGCAGCAGGATTTTGAGAGGGTTTTGCTTATCCTTAAGGATATGTTTGATTTGGTTTTGGTTTCGATACCGAACAATCCTCCCCTTGAAACCTGTTATGTATCGGTAAAAAACTGTGATATGGGGTTTATAGTATGGAACGAACGGGTGGATTGTGCTTTAAACACAAGCAAACTCATGGCATTTTACAGCTCGATTAACATCGGGGTGGCCAAATTTTCAAATATTATTATAAATAATGCTGTGGGCTTGAGATTTGACAGGGACATAATTAAAGAAATGAAGCTGAAACTGATCACTGAGTTACCTTTTGTGCCTGCGGTTGTAGATCATTCTCTTGCTGGAGAAGTATATATAGCTGAAAGTACAATTATAAACAAAAGATATAAAAGATCTCTTGAAAAGCTGGCTCAATTAATTGCAAACTAATTTTCATATTCAGATATATAAGTGAGGTGGTAGACAATGCTCACACGTTCGAGCGTTAGTGAAAAACAGAAAAAATCCCAATATTATTCTGCATCCGGCAGTGATGCAAAATATATGGCCATGTCGTTTGAAAATGCGGTAAAACAATGTCAGGCATATATTAATAAGGTTGCTACCCACTATTACAGACAGGTGGAAGATGTAAAAACAAAACGTGAGATGACCGAACGATACATAATAGAATATGTCGATACGGAAAAACCCGATGTCGAAGGCTTTAGCGAACTGTTGGAATTGAAAGAGGCATTGATTGAAGAAATTACGCAATACGGCCCGATAACTGATGCAATGGAAGACCCGGAGATTGATGAAATAAGGGCAAACGGTCCGGATCAGATATTTGTGGAAAGGTATGGTAAGACCTACAGATGGGATAAGTCCTTTAATGACAGAGAACACATGGAAAAGGTTATAACCAAACTGATAAGAGCATCAAAAGTAAGGCTTACTCCCAAAAATCCCATGGTGAATGCAAGAACGATTGAGGGCTCAAGGGTAAATGCCACTCATGCTTCTATTTCGCCTTACGGAAATCCGGCCTTTGTAATAAGGAAATTTAAGAAAGCAAGAATTTCTGCAGAAGAAATGATAAAAGAACAGTCATTCTCTACAAACATGTACAAGCTTTTAACCTTAATTCCCCGGGCAAATCTGTCATGGCTGACTGTTGGACCTACCGGAAGCGGAAAAACAACGCTCAATGAAATGCTTGTAAAATATATAGATCCCATGTGCCGTGTTATTACCATCGAAAATCCTTCCGAATTGCGTTTGATTAGGCGGGAGGGGGATAGTTCCACCGGTAGGGTAATAAATGATGTGCTTCAATATGAATCGGTGTCGGAAGACGATGCTGACAGCAGTTCTGCAACTATGGAAAATCTTTTGATTAATGCGATGAGGCAGTCTCCCCATTGGATAGGTCCCGGTGAATTGAGGGCACCAAGGGAGTTTACAACAGCACTTCGTGCGGCTCAGACAGGTCATTATATTTTTACCACCATACATGCAGAAGGTGACCAAGAAGCAATTTTTAGGTTTCTAACAGCCTACCTGAGTGCTTCTAATGAACCGGCAGAGCTTGCTCTTCGGAATATTTGTGCTGCAATAAAGTTTATAATTTATCAGGAAAGACTGGCGGATGGTACAAGAAAAGTAACCTCCATATCCGAGGTAAGAGGTGCAAAGGGACTGACTCCAATTATTGAACAGATTTATAAATTTGAATGTATTGATGTTGAGGAAGATCCCGAGACCGGAAAGGTAAAAAGAATAATAGGCAAGCACAAAAGAGTGGGCAGGATATCTCAAGATCTAGAGCAAAAAATGTTGAAGTCCGGTATAAAAAGGAGCAAGTTTGAATTTCTAACAAGAGAAGTAAGTCCTGATGAAGAGGAGGTATATGATGTCGACAACATATAATTTAGTGTTTGCTCTAATTATAATAAACGTAGTCATTGTATTACTTCTGGTATTAAAAATTAATCTTCTGGATTTATTCAGGAATTTTTATGCTTGGCTGACCAATAGACTTGCTAAGATTAACACGGAGAAAACTGCTGAAAGAATTAAGAGAAAAAGAATAGAAAAGGAAAAAGAAAACCTTATTACCAAATATAATAATATGGTTGAGAATCTGATAGAGGACTATCATCTACCACTGACACTGGAAGGTTTTAATACTGTTTTAAGTTTTTTGATAGTTGTTGCTGTAATTTTTATATTCTTATTTGTCAAAAACGTAGTGTTGTCAATACTGGTATCAATTTCATTAACGGTTGCCGGTTTTACATATTTTATAACCCAGGCACGGCATGGTGAGTCTGCAAAAATTGATGCTATCATGGATGCAGAAGATCTTTTATGCCCCCTTGCAAGAGAAGGCGTATTGGTTGCTATTAAGAAAGTTCTCGAGTCGAAAGAACAGATTAGTCCCATGATACGCCCATATTTTATGCAATTTGTTGATAACTGTGAAAATCACGGATACTCCTTTAAAAGAGCTATGGAGGTTTTAAACCGGCAATTAGGATCTAAGTTTGACAGTTTTGCGGAAAAGGCAGTGGTTTTTGAGTATAACGAACGTAAAGGGATGGCGGACATTTTTCTAGATATTGTTGATGAGAATGCTGCTTTAAGAGAAATAAATGCAAGGAAAAACAGAATATTCAGGGAAATGAACAGGGAATTTATTATTAAAACGGCTTTAATTTTTATATTTGTGATGTATTCCCTCACAAACCCGGATCTAAGAAAATTCATGCTATTAACAGATTTGGGAAGAACTATAAATGCAATGATGATTATAACAGTTTGTCTTTCCTTTGCACGATGTCAGATGCTTCAAAGAGATATAACCATCAAGAAGGGAGACAAATAAAATGACAGGTCTAATGAAATTAGCTGCCCTTGCTTCTTTTATATATCTTACAATATTGACTGTATTTTCACTAATTAAACCTGTTACGAAAAAACACAAAAAAATAGCAAGAGACTTCATAATTAAAAAGAGAAATCAAGCAAGGATGGAAAAGCTTTATTATTTCAAGGACATTGTGATTCGAAAGGTTACAAGCAATGTGCTTTTAAGCGACACGAAAAAAGATGAGTTCCGATTAATGATAAAAAGGCTGGATCTGAAAATAACTCCGGAAGAATTAAGGGCACGGCAAATAGTGTTGTCTGTTCTTGTTTTATTGGCATCCTTGCTAATAATGCAAGTTCAGAGCATGCTCGGGATATTTAGCATGCTGGGTGTTGTTTTGGCGTGGATGTATCCTGTTGATGAAATTCAGAAGAAAATTGAGAAAAAGAATAAAAATATTATGGAGGATTTTCCTGCTTTCTATAGCTTGTTATATTATCAATATTCCCGATCGGTCAATATATTTTTAGGAGATGTTGTTAAGGACTTCCTTCCGAATGCCAACCCTGATATGGCCGAAGAGTTGGAAATATTTATTGATAACATCGAGTATGGTGAGGAGTATGCACTCAAACAGCTCAAAAAAAGAGTACCTTTAAGATATGTAATAAAATTTTGTGACATAATGCAGACGAGGCTTAACGGTTATGACAATACCTCTCAGATGGCATACCTTAAAAATGAACTTAATGACCTTAGAATCCAGACCTTGGAAAAAGAGCTTAAAGCAAGGCAGAACCAAAATATCAAAGTGCAGTTTGCACTGATTTTTGTGCTGATAGTGTATGTAATTATTTATTTCTATTATCAGTTCTTGGATGCCTTCAGGATGTTTAGCTAAAAGACGTCAAATTTTATGTAAGTCTTAAAAATTATAAAAGTCTCCCTTCGTGAACAATATTGGGGCAATCACGAAGGGAGACTTATTTATATTTAGTGGTTTTAGAGAAGCAATTTAAACGCTTCTCTAAAACCTGAAATAAGAGGATGACTTGAATCACTAATCCGTTATAATAGGTAATTTGGTTATTTTCCTTAAAATATATCTCTTCATGATAGTCAAATCAAAGGAGTCTATACTGCCGTCGATGTTCAAATCTCCATGAGTGTCAGGTACATCGAATTTATCAATTTTTCTTAAAATTCGCCTCTTTAACAGGGTTAAATCGGTGGAGTTTACTTCATTATCACCATTGAGATCTCCATATACAATATCGGGAGTCTCTTCTTCAACCGGAGGAATACCGTATGCCAGAACCGAATTAACATATGCAGTCATGCAAGGATTTTCTGTGAATTCTTTTGCGTCAGGCATGTACGAGTAATCATTTGACGAATCATAGGCTTCAAAGTCGCCTTTAATAATTCTGAACTGGATTTCGCCGGTATTGGCACCTGGTCCTAAAATACCTGCATCATCGGTAAAACCAATTTCAAGGTAATTATCCGCATTTTCAACAGGAGTTTCTAAATCAACAAACTTACTTGTTACCAATTCTTCACCCATATGTGCATAATCACACATAAATTCCTGGCTTGTGGCCGAGTCTTTAGTATACCAGTAGCGCACCTTTACCTTTGCTAGATCCACCGGCTTTTTTCCTGTATTCTTAATCCTAATGGAAGCCCAGATGTCTTTTGTTGCCGATTCAGCGTCACCAACCTTGTAAGAAACCTCCAGAGAAGGCGTTTCTTCCGGTGTAGGAGACGGTGTAATATTTGGATCAAGAGTAGGTGTGGGAGAAGGTATAACCTTCAAAGGTTCATTCCCAAAAACTCTTTCTCCATCGACGTATAGAGGTATTTTATCGGTTTTAATGTACTCTTCTCCTAACCCTTCTCGGCTGTAGTCATTTTCGGGATTCCAATTGCTGTTGTAATTTGAATCCTGGCTGGAAACCAATGCAAACTGAATTTCACGGGTACCGTATATGGTGCGGCCTGTCCAATCAAGCTCCACATAGTATGTACCGCTGTTATCGTATTTTACCGGTCCCCTTAAAGTTGCCGGACCGTCATAACTTGCCTCATTTTCATCATAATATACTTCAACCGTCATGTCATCAATTGTTTGACCGGCATCAAGAAGCTCGGAAATATTGAAAAAGTAGCGGGTCATCATTCCTGTTACAAATCTTGGCGGATGACAGGTATCGTTATAAACTTTTATTGTTACCTGGGTTCTTTCCTTGTTTTCCTGTTCAACCTTTGCTTCCAGCAAAAATTCTTCAACATCTTCTTCCTTTGGAGGGAAGTTTTCAATGGGCTTGTGTCCGAGTTCTTCGCCGTAATAATGGTAAAGCCCGGCACATGCACCTACAAAAGCAGCGTTGTAGTCAATGGCCACTTCGTTATACACATAATCAGGTGTTTCATCCACATGGAAGTCATCAAGGTCAGGACCTCCTACTAAAGCTCCCCAGAGAGTATGGCGGTGTTCCTCGGGATCCAGCATGCTATAGGTTTTAGAACCGTGAGCTGCTCTGTGATGAGGATGCTTTGCACAGTTTTCCGAATACCCTACAATATAGCTTCTATCCATAGGGTTATTGCCCATGATATATTCCATTTGGTCTTTGGCCCAATCCGCAAAATCTTCCCTGTCGGTATATTTCCTGTAAACAAGGGCACAGAGTTGTGCTGCCGTGTTATACCTTGCAGAACCGTATGCGTTTACTACACTGTAGCCTGCAGGACTTTGTGCAAGGAAAGTGGTGTCGTTGGGATTTTCATGGGGTATCCCGGACCAATATTCGAGATTCCAGCGGAATATGTACCAGTCTCTTTCGGTATTGGTTATCGGAGCAAGTTTTGCAAATACTCCACCCCATACAGTATCCCAGCAATGAACCCAAATGTTTTGCCAACTGTTACCAGTGTCTCTGATAATTCTCTGCATATAACCGGTGTAAAAACCTTCACTGTCGATTTCCACAATATGATCAATATACTCCATATCTCCGGTTGCAATATTGAGCCAGACAGCTGCCCAAGCCAATTCGTCGTGATCATAAGAAGAACCGTAAAAACCTCCGGACTCGCCCAGTCCTCTGTTTTCCCTAGCAAATTCATAAAGGGCAATAGCGGTATCAAGACACTTCTGTGCATATTCCGGATCTTCTTCCTTGAAGTTTAGGTAATTTATTGTAAGGGATGCTGCAGCACCAGCACACTGATCGCTTGCGGGCGTTTCAGGTGTGGCAAAATATGCGGGTCTTGCAAAGTCTAAAAGGTAGGTGGAATTTTGAAGCTCTGGAGGATTCCAGAAATTGTGATCTATATTTCCCTCGCCCACCTGATAACAGTAAGCGATTACTTTTCCGTCATCATCTAAAAACGTTGCCTTTAAATAAAAATCGTTAAACCATCTTAATATATCCTCTACATGATCTTTTGCTCCAACTTTTTCATAAGCATCTCTAAACTCATAGTATCCCCAGCCAACGGTCGAAGCTGAATAGGTGCCGGGAAGACCAAATTTCACGTGGTCACCTGCATCATGCATTCCGCCGCTTAGATCTAGGGTGCCGTTTCCGTCAGGATCAAATATATCTCTATATTTATCTATATAGTCTTGTGAAAGGTTTGTCCCAATAAATTCTTCTGTCATTGGAATAAGAGGAATCTCCTTATCCTCGACATGGCAATCGCCTCTCCACTCAAGCCTTCCACCGGTTATACCCTCACCGCATTTATTGGCATCATAGAAATAAAGAGACAACTGCAGTGCCTTTGCAAAATTAACCTCAGTTTCTGCAGACACATTAAGCGGTACAGATAAAATGGAAGCTGTCATACATATTATAAGAAGAATAACTTGTACCTTCTTAATAATAAGTAACTTTTTTTGCATAAAACTTTCACTCTCCCCTCAAAAATTACAATTTAATCCGTTGTAAAAAATATTCCTTAATGCTGTATATAAATTTTTGCTTTTTACTTTCACCTCCCGCAAATTTTATGTGAACAGCATTAAAAAACATTCTACTCTTAATTTGTTCGGATTTATTACATTCTAAATAATAGAATTCATACTGTAGCGTGTGGTTTGTTTTCTGTATTTAACCTACACTATATATATTATATATACATTATACATTAATGCTAGACTAATATATATATAATATACGAAAATAAATAAAATTTTAGGGGGTGGTTTGAGAATATAAATCGAAAAACAGAAAATAGCTTTAGAATAAGGGTGAAGAAAAATGTTCCTCAAAGAATATTATAATTCTTTGAGATCCTCAGAACTAATATGGGATGCCTTTAATAAATTAATAGTCCAATTCATCTAAGGTTAGTGAAAAACTGCACATAAATAAGTCCATGAAATACTTTACTTCTGGTCTGTTCATTTCTTTAATAGATTTTAAAATAGATTCCTTTGCTTTTATAAATTCCTTATTGCCTGCTTTTTCTTCTTCAATACATTTAATATATGCTGCCAGCTTGTCTGCTGCTTTTACCAGAGTCCATTCCTCATTTCCCTCATGAAACAGTATTTTTTCGTAAGTTTCTTTGAAATCATAGGGAAGCATGGATAAAAGTTTTTGATTTGCAATTTTCTCAACATTTTTATAAGCCTCATTAAGCTCAGGATTAAAATACTTGACAGGTGTGGGCATATCACCAGTAATTATTTCGCTGGCATCGTGGAACATTGCAAGAACAGCTACATAGTTCGGATCCAAGTTTCCATTGTAATATTTATTCTTGATGACTGTCAACAAGTGAGCTATTATCGCAACCTCAAGACTATGCACTGCAATATTTTCCGATTCAGTATTTCTCATGAGACTCCACCGGTTTATGTATTTCATCCTGAATAATAAAGCAGGAAAGTGAGAGTACGAATCTGAACTTGTTTGAATGTCCTTTTTCATCGTCTCATTATTGTTTTGCTTTTCCATAAAATTCTCTCCATATATTAATATTATAGTTCTGTTTTCATATTAAATAGTGTAGCATTTTATATATATACTGTACAGGTATTTCGGTTCTATTGGTGTTATAAAAAACCAGCAATAAAAATCTTTAAAAAGGTGTTGACAAAGCAAATAGAGCATGATAATATATAAAAGCTGCTTTGCCTATAGCAGTCAAATGCTTTGGGTAGGCGGATATGGACTTTGAAAAGTGAACAGTGTAAGATAACATGAACTCGTTAATGAATTTGAGTAACTTGCGAAGCAAGAAATACATGAAACGGTTTCAACAAAGGAACTGTGAAATGCGAGTAATTAGAGCCAAACGGCTTTCTAATAAAATTTTTAAGATTTTGCGTAGCAAATATCTAACTCATGTTAGAAAATGCGAAGCATATAAATTTTTTTTAGAGAGTTTGATCCTGGCTCAGGACGAACGCTGGCGGCGTGCCTAACACATGCAAGTCGAGCGGTCCGGCATTCAACATTGAGTATTCAGCAGACGTTGGAGAAGA
>JAAYTO010000130.1 GCA_012523755.1 Clostridium sp.
ATTTAAAAATGAAGCAAATGTATATTGTTTTGGATGATTTTTGATTTTAGTAGTGAAAAACAGAATTTAATATGATATTATGAAAAAAGCAAATACCTATCTATTTATCAGAAAGATATTATTTGATAGATCAATTAAAAATAGCTCTATTAATATAATTCAGGAGACTAAATATGGATGAATTTTTTAAGTATTGGTTTAGTGGTTTTGAAAGTTCATTGGATATGATTGATGAAGCTAGTAGAAAACAAATATTCACAGTATGCGGAAAGGCTTGTTCAAATTCCTATACAAAGCAGATTTATTTGAATGCAAAGAACAATTCAAAAAGTGAAGAAGAATTTATTAATGAATTAAGAAAGTCATTTCCTGAAGTTGAAATAAGTGTAAAAGAGAATGGCCTAAAATATGATATAATTTATAAGTATTGTGCTTGTGATTTAGTCAGGAAAAATTATGTGAAATCAAAGCATTTGTGTGAATGTTCAAAAGCTAGTTTGTTATATAATTGGAAAACTATTTTCGGGGAAGGAAATGTAGAAGTTGAATTAGTTCAATCAATATTATCAGGTGCATCATACTGTCATTTTATAGTCAATATCAAATGATAAATGGGCATTTTTTATTATATTTGAGGGGGACACATGAGAATATATATTACAAGACATGGTGAGACACAATGGAATAAAAAAGGACTAATGCAAGGCTGGAAGAATTCTGATTTAACGGAGAAGGGAATAGAAAATGCCAAGAGGCTTGGAGAAAGTCTGAAGGACATTAATTTTGATGTTATATATACTAGCCCTTTAGGTAGAGCAAATGAAACCGCAAAATGCATAAATGGAAATAAAGACACTAAAATTGTTTTGGTTGAATCATTGAAGGAAATGGGATTTGGAATCTGGGAAGGTATGGAGAATAGCAAATTAAAAGAGTTATACTCTGAACAGTATAATAACTTTTGGGAAAGACCTCATTTATATAAGCCCCATGAAAATGGTGAAAGTTTTGAAGAATTATTGTTGAGGGTTAAAACTGCCTGGAACGAGATTTTAAAAGCTGGTGGTAACAACATATTGATTGTAACACATGCAGTTGTTTTGAAGACTTTATACATGATATTAAAAAACTTAGATCTAAAGGATTTATGGAATCCACCCTTTATGAAAGATACTTCTTTAACTATTGTCGAAGTGATAGGGAATAAGGTAAAGATTATTTTGGAAGCTGATACTTCACACTTAGAATAAAAATTGCTTCATCTTGTGTCATTGTCATTATTAAAAATTTAACCCATAATCAGAGGCCTTATGCACTAATTGAAAATGTTATTACAAGTGAACAATATAGAGGAAGAGGATACGCAACTGAAGTGCTCAAGTTTGCAAAATCAATCGCTGAATCTGAAAACTGCTATAAAATTATGCTGATGACAGGTTCAAAAAAGGAATCTACTCTGAATTTCTACAAAAGAGCAGGTTATAATGACAAAGATAAAACAGCATTTATACAATGGATTGATAAAAAATAATGAAGTTTTAGCTGTCTAACACCATATATAAAAGTATTGATGAAATAATGTATAAAATTAGAACTCCTATGCTGGGTCAAAGATCATGCTGATGGTAATAAAAACAAAAAAGGCTTTCGTATGCTTACTCTTGGTTGGACAGACGGCAATTCATTTGTTCCTGTAGCCTTTAACCTCTTAAGTTCAGCGGATTCAAAGGTTCGTATCAATCCAGCGAGACAATCTATAGATAAAAGAACCGTTGGGTTTAAACGTCGCGAAAATGCTTTGACTACCTCGCCGGAATCTGCTCTCTCAATGCTGAAACAAGCTATGTCTGCGGGCATTAAAGCAAAATATGTTCTGTTTGACAGTTGGTTCTCTTTTCCAGCTACTATTATCAAGATTTGCAAAATGAATCTTAATGTAATAGCTATGCTAAAAGACACGCCAAAGATTCACTATACGTTCAATGGTGAAAAGAAATCATTATGCGAGATATACCGAACTGTCAGGAAACGTAGAAGAAGGGCAAAATACCTAGCGTCTGTCACGGTAGAACTGCACGACAAAGAAGGTAACCTTGTTCCAGCAAGAATTGTCTTTGTACGAGACCGAAGAAATAGGAGCAAATGGCTGGCTCTAATTTCAACGGATATGAATCTTCCTGAGACAGAGATAATAAGGATATATGGCAAACGCTGGGACATCGAGGTATTCTTTAAAATGTGCAAGTCATACTTAAAGCTTGCAAAAGAATTCCAAGGCCGTTCGTACGATATGATGGTTGCCCATGCTACTATTGTTTTTTCAAGGTACATCATGTTAGCATTTGAAAACCGCAATAACACTGATTTTCGAACAATTGGTGCTTTGTTCTACTACTGCTGCGATGAACTTGAGGATATTAAATTTTTTGAGGCATTGCAGCTCATAATAGAAGCTTTAAAATTTACTTTGCAGAAAAAACTGTTTTTGTCAAAGGAAACAATTGATGAGTTTCTCAGCTACTTTGTCTCCTCTTTGCCGGATTATATCAAGGCAAAGCTATTAGTTGTTTCCTGCGAAAGTTGATTTATTACTTTTTAATGCACAACACTAATATTATATTACATTACACTAATTTGCGTTGGAATTTTTGGAATATGCAAACAAGAGTTCACAAAAAAACTATATTGCAAGGACTAAGAATTTAAGACCATAATTTAGGCTGTAAAACTAAAAAAAGTTATTAATTTTAGTTGACAAACGCATTGTTAGCATAATATTATAATACAATGAAAGAAATTCCAAGAGAATAATTGGTATTACAGTAAACCATTTGACAAGAAAGGCTGATTACATATGGGGGTTATTCAAAGAGATAAAGAATTAAAAATGGAAAACGTTCTTTCACTTAGAAAGAAAATGACACAAGAAGAAATGCAGAAGGAAATGGTTAAAATAGGACGGTTCTTTGAAGCTAATGGTATAAAGAAATCAGGCTATATAACAACAACAACTTATTCCATAGATTCAGATGGAACATTAGATATGGAAATACTCGTACCAATGGACAAGTCAGTTGGATTGCCATCTGAATATAGGTTAAAGCCTGTATTTAAATTGGTAAATGCAGTATATGCAAGGCATGAAGGAAATCCAGCTAATCTTCAAAATGTGTACAATGAAATGCTGGAATATATTAAGGAAAATAATTTACAACAAATAACAACAGGATATAATGTTACAGTTAAAG
>JAAYTO010000131.1 GCA_012523755.1 Clostridium sp.
AAGAGACACCCTTGATAGAATCTCATGGCCAGCACGCTTTCCTGAAACATTCGCCGTGGGTGCTATCTGCCAAGAACTACAAAGGGCAGATTTTTCTTCTACTGGAGATATGCTTGACTTTGCCATGCCGGGTGTAGATGTTTACTCCTGCTACCCGGGAAACAAATGGGCAAGATACAGCGGGACAAGCATGGCTGCACCTTTCTTAACAGGCTGTATAGCCTTACTACAAGAATATGCACTTAAAACTAAAGGCAGGGTATTTACCTTTGAGGAGGTCAAGAATGAGCTTGCTAAGTATGCCATAGATTTGGGGGTAGAAGGTATTGACCCCGAATATGGCTATGGCATGGTCAACATAGGCAAAATTGGTGCTGCCATCATGGACAAGCTGGTTATTATGCTTGACCAACCCATGACAATTCAAAATAACAGAACGCTTGCCCCTTTAAGATTTGTCATTGAAACAAATGGTGGACAAGTATTAGGTTGGGATAACACTACCAAAACAGTAACATTTAAAACCCCGTCAGGGAAAAAGGTAACAATGCAGGTGAATAACCCCGAAGTAACTATCGAAGGGTAAGCATAAGCAGGCAAAAGGGAAACGGTCAGGGATCGCTTCCCTTTCTTTCTGGTGTAACAAGGACACCATTAGCCTGCTTATTTTTAATTATATCAAAAAGTCAGGGGGGTTGGTATTGACAGGAGAAGAAAAAGACAAGTTTTATTCTAACCGGGAAATTTACGAAATGCTTATGGGCGAAAAAGACGAGAGGCTAAGGCTGACGCAGGAGCTTTCCCTGACAAGGGAATCTATCAAAAAATATAATGGGTTATTGGAAAAGATTGTCAACCATGAGGAAAGGTTGCGGACATTAGAGGATAAAGATACTGAAAAAGAGGGTAAGTCAAAGTTATGGGACGGAATCAAGAATTACAGTGTTTGGATTATCGGGCTGATAACTTTTGGTTATTGGCTTTCACAGTTTTTTTAAAGGAAGAGGTTTTAGCTTATGAGGATCACGCAAAACATTATTCCTAAAAACAGGAACAACCGGCCCGGCTTTTCTATGGTTCCAGAATATATCACAATTCACGATACAGCAAACCCAAACGCTACAGCAATAGCACATGGGAATTACTTAGCAAAAAACTCTATTGCCGAAGGATTACCTGTTTCGTGGCATTTTACTATTGATGATGTGAGCATTGTTCAGCATTTACCCTTAGACGAATCAGGTTGGCACGTGGGGGACGGCACCCATGGAACTGGGAACCGCAAAAGTGTAGGTATAGAAATATGCGAATTTACGGATGCGAGCAAGAGGCGCAAGGCAGAAGAAAACGCTGTTAAACTTGTAGCCTATCTTGCCAAAGAGTTGTCAATTCCTGTAAGTAATATCGTTCAGCATAACCATTGGACAGGTAAAAATTGTCCTCGGGTGTTGAGAATCAGACATAGGGGGTGGAGCAATTTTATTAAGGCGGTGAAAGCAAACATGGATGAAAAGAAAGAAACGCCGGAGTGGAAAATCGTGGGGCTTAAATGGCTTGAAGAAAGTGGATTGGTCACAAAGGGAGCATGGAAGGCAGAAGATGTTATTGATATAGGAACACTTGGAACAATTTTATCAAGAATAACTATAACGGGAAGGAAGTGATAAAAGTATGGATTTTGAACTTATTGCAAATGGTAGTGCGATACTGGTAATAATTGCAATCATCCAGATAATCAAAACTTTTGGGATGGATCAAAAGTATTCTCCCATTGTTGCTGTTGTGCTTGG
>JAAYTO010000132.1 GCA_012523755.1 Clostridium sp.
AAGTTAGAGTGTAAACTATGAAACCGCCGTATACGTGAACCGTACGTACGGTGGTGTGGGAGGTCGGTAAATAAAATAATTATTTACCTCCTACCCGATTAATGTTCCTGCTCCATAAATTGAAGCTTAAGAGAGGGGAATAACATGTGTGTTTGGAAATATTGGTTTAAAACTTTGGTTTTATTGTAATACCCTATGCTTTTGTGATAAAATTATTTTATTGCAAATAAAAGCTGAGGGGTTTTGTGACTGTTTTGATTTTTGAAAGTATTATTCTATGATATATAAAACGGTAAAGAAGTAAGCGGTTTATGGAGGTATATCTTGAAAGTTGTTGGATTTATAGGACCTAGCGGAACCGGTAAAAGCCATCGGGCGGTTTGGGTCGCAAGGGAACGAGGAATTGATTATATAATAGATGATGGGCTTCTTATAAAAGGAAACCAGATAATTGCTGGAACATCTGCTAAAAAGGAAAAGACCAAAATAGGTTCAATTAAGTGTGCCCTTTTTACAAATACCGACCATGCCAATGATGTAAAGAAGGCAATTAGAGATAATAATCCTGAAGCAGTTCTTATTTTGGGTACATCGGATGGAATGGTTGAAGCAATAGCGAAGCGTCTGGAGTTTCCTGAAGTAAGTGAAAAAGTCTATATAAATGACGTTGCAACAGAGTTTGAAATAAAACAGGCTCTTTCAACAAGAATGGAGCAGGGAAAGCATGTTATTCCGGTGCCTACCTTTGAGATAAAAAAGGATTTCTCAGGGTACTTTCTTGACCCTTTGCAAATATTTCGAAGAAAGGGAAAGGGAAGCTTCCAGCTTATCGGTGAAAAGTCTGTTGTACGCCCTACTTTTAGTTATCTGGGGAACTACACAATTTCCGACTATACAATATACCAAATTGTGGAACATGTTGCGACAAACATAGAGGGTGTCAATAAGGTGTCAAGGTTCAGGGCGGAGAACCACGCCGAGAGCATATATATTGAGATGGATCTTGTTCTGGTGTATGGATACCGTATAAGACCTCTTTTGAGAGGGGTTCAGAGGAAGGTTATTGACGAAGTTGAAAGGCTTACGGCATTGAATATTAAAAGGCTGAATATTACTGCAAAAAGCCTTGTGCTTGATAACCAGAAAACGCCAAGCGTTATCTAAAAATGCCCTAAGCCCTATCACATTTTTTAAGATAAAGGTTATTTCAAGCTGCAATAACCCACCAGTTTTTGAATACTTCTAATCAGAGCATCCTTTGAATTGCCCCAGGGGGCATCATTGTTGCGGTAGTCGAACTTTTGGGTAAACCAGCTGACTTCCTGTTGGATGCGTTCTAGATGCTGTAGCTGTATGGATCCCAAGTCTTCTACGAATATAGCCGTATCTTTTGAATTCAGGTACTTTTTTGTTCCTTCCAGAAGTAGTCTGAAATGTTTCAGACAGAATCCCTTTTGACGGCCAAACATGGCTTTAAAATCTTTCTCCTTGAAGTATAAAAAGAGTATAACATCTACGTATCTGTCCATTGTATAGCTGATTCTGCTGCATATGGTACAGGAGTTATCGAGCGTATCCAGTTTATTTATTAATTCGTCTACAAACTTTTGCGTTTCCGTTTGTTTTGTGGAAAGCTTGTTGGTAATATTCTTCATTAAAGACGTCTCAGCGTCTTTTTTGAGCAGATTTTTTTTGCTTTCATACAGATTTTTGAGCTCAGAGTTCTGTTCCTGCATATGGGTGTCGACGATAAGTCCAAGTCCCAGCCTGTTTGCCTGTGAGTTGTACAAAAGCTCGAAATGCTTTCTGCAAAAACCGCTCTCATTTGTCTGTATCCTTCCTTCCGGTTCCATTAGAAATGGCCCGAGTATGTATTCTATGTTCTCGTCCTCCAGCTTTTTTTCCAGCACACACATAGAACATTCACACTCGGTTCTAAAAGCATCTGTTACGGGGATTGTATATATTTTTTCTTTCATAACCGTTTCCTTTCGAGATTTAATAAAATAAATGGTGTATATTTTTCTTCAAATTTATTTAATGCACCCTAAAATAAAAGAGGTATGTTTAAATTATAGCAAAAAAACAGGGTATTATATATAATAAATTTAATATTTGTTATATAGTTTATGCTTTGATTAAATATAGTCCCATTATTATTTTACAAGTTTTTACTTTGTGGCTTATGCACAATAATCAATCTGAAAAATGGAACAGGTGATAAAATGATGGAATACACAGGTGATGAAATAATAGAATACAGAGGATATAAAATCACAGGGGGAAAAAACAGGGTAATTGTTGAAAATGTCAATGATTTTAACCCGCTGCATATATTTGAGTGTGGGCAGTGCTTCAGATGGTTGAGTCAGCCTGACGGAAGCTATACAGGAGTGGCAAAGGGCAGGGCTATAAATGTCAGCTACAATGATGGAAAGCTTGAGCTTTACAATACCAGTATAGAGGAGTTTAAAACCCTGTGGTTTGACTACTTTGACTTGGGAAGAGACTATTCGCTTGTCAAAGAGAAGGTGATGAAGGACGAAGTAATGAAGGAAGCAGTTTCTTTTGGCTCGGGAATAAGGCTTCTTAAGCAGGATATATGGGAAACTCTTATATCCTTCATAATTTCCGCAAACAACAGGATACCCATGATAATGAAGACTGTAAATGCAATTTCTGAAGCCTATGGCAAGGAAATTGAAATGGATGAAAAGAAGTATTATGCTTTTCCGGGATTCGGCGAGCTTTCTCGGTCTACCATCGGGAAACTGGAGCTTTGCAGGGGAGGCTTCAGGTGTAAGTACATACTGGGCACTTCTAAGATGATTGATGAAGGCGAAATGAATCTTGATAGACTGGCTTCCATGGACACAAAAGACGCACGGGAGTATCTTAAAAGGTTCCCGGGAGTTGGTCCGAAGGTAGCAGACTGTACTTTACTTTACAGTGGTACGAAATATGATGTGTTTCCCACAGATGTCTGGGTGAAAAGATTAATGGAGGAACTATACTTTAAAAGAGAAACGGGATTTGCTGAAATACAAAGCTTTGCCCGGGACTACTTTGGAGAGTATGCGGGCTTTGCCCAACAATATCTTTTTTATTATGCCCGGGAAAACAAAATTGGGGTGAGGTAATCAATGATTTTGTTGAACAATCTTATGATATATTTTAACATAATTAACTATAATAGCTTTTTGTATGCACAATCTGTAAAATTAAATGCGGTCTTGATTTATTAAGCATTTAAAAGTTTATTAATAATTACTTGAGTTAATAGCTTTAATTGAATTCTAAATTGTTTGTTTTTATAGGGTGCAGAATGATATAATGTTTTTGAGGTTAAATTGGAAGTTTTTAAAGTAAGCCTGAAATGTTCGGATAAGCCTATTATTTTGAACCTACATTTGACATAAGGGAGTTTGGAGTTTAAAGGCAAGATGTCAGGCCTCAAGTTAATACCGTTGCAAATCTTGAATTTGTATAACGGCAGTGGAAGACAGAAGCTTTTAGCAGGACACCCACCTAGCTAAGGGCTAGGTGTCAAAATATAGGTGAACGGCATTTTGGGTTATTTAATATAAGAAAAGACCTCAGCATTTAAATGTCGAGGCCTTTTCTTGTATTAATCGGTAGTATCTGGCAGTGGGGATTATAACGAGGCTATAAATGTCTCCCTCTTCTTAATAAGTGGCGGCTGCTGAGATGTTATAACATTGATCTTCCGGGAATGACAGCATCAATTATACCGTAAATCAATGCACCCAACAAAGCACCAAATAATGTTACACTGTAGCCTGTTACGAAGTATTGGGTAATGTATATAATTACGGCTGCAAGTATAAAACCTGATACTCCTCTTCCAAAAGGTGTTGCATTCATACCGAGAAATCTTAATGTCAGGTAATCTAGTGCTACAAGAATAACCGCACTAATAGTGAGTGGCCATAAACCTGTTATTGTAAAACCCGGAGTTAAGAATGCAGTGATGGCAAGTACGATTGCTCCTACCACAAGCCTTATTAGAAAATGTGTTATGTTAAAGTTTTCCAGCTTGGCATTGTTATAATTAGCCATAAGATTATTTCCTTTCTGCATAATTATTATAGTTTTTGAAAATGCTTAATCTCAAAGTTAAACAATTTTATATAAACCTATACAATTAATATTATGAATTAGTTTTATTATTATTATTCAAATAGGCAAAACTATGGTTTGTGTGCTGCTGAATAATATGCATACCATATTAAATATTGTATTTACCTTAGATGATATATATGGTAAAATAATATTCGACAGGTTGATAGGATAAAGATAATGATTGAGTAGAGTACCCTGATTTATCCCGATAAGAGAGGAACTGTCAGCGGCTGAGAGCAGTTCCGGGGCAATGGGCAGGAGAAGTGCACTCATGAATTTGAAGGCTGAAGCTCGTGTTATAACACCTCGGTTCAAAGAAAATTTTTCGGTTGTAGAAAAAATTTCTTACCCCGTATTAGATGAAACGACTACAACATGGTGGCTCAATAATGTATGGGTTAGTAGGCTTTCACGGAAAACGCACCGTTATGCAATTGAGATGGATTATTCCAATTAGAGTGGAACCGCGGTTTACCTCGCCTCTATGTTTTAGAGGCGGGGTTTTTGATATTAATATTGGTTATTAAATTAAAGTTTGAGTGGTAAATATATATTATACACTTAAAATTATTGAATGCGTATTTGTGAGCTGAATTTGTTTTTTGTGTTTAATTCAATACACTTAATTTTGGATGTGAGGATTATTATGATTAAGCAGTTTATGGAGGATGCAAGGTTAATTGCAGGAAGAGATCCGGCGGCAAGAAGTGTGGCAGAAGTTGTGCTTTTGTATTCAGGATTTCATGCGGTTTGTTTCCACCGGGTTGCCCACTGGTTTTATAACCGGAAACGTTATTTTATAGCCCGGCTGATTTCTCAGTTGGGAAGGTTTTTAACAGGGATTGAGATACATCCCGGTGCAAAAATCGGAAAAGGCCTGTTTATTGACCACGGTATGGGTGTGGTAATCGGTGAAACTGCCGAGATAGGAGACAACTGTACAATTTATCACAATGTTACTCTTGGGGGTACAGGTAAGGAGAGGGGAAAAAGACATCCCACCATAGGTAATAATGTGCTGGTAAGTACCGGGGCGAAGGTTCTCGGACCATTTAAGGTAGGAGATAACTCAAGGATCGGTGCCAATGCCGTGGTGTTAAGTGAGGTAGAACCTAATACTACGGTGGTAGGAGTTCCGGGAAGGGCGGTAAAAAGAGACGGACATAGGATAATACCTTCAATTGAATTGGATCAGATACATATTCCGGACCCTGTCGCACAGGAGCTGTGCAGGATGTGCCGCAGAATAGAGCGGTTGGAGGAGGAACTTGCCATCAAACAAGGTGCTTTAACGCAGGATAAAGCGAAGGCTGATGAGGGATTTGATAAAAAGCGAGGATAATATAAATGAGAGAGAGGAAGGAGACACTAATGAGACTTTATAATACTTTGACAAGGAAGAAAGAAGAGTTTAAGCCTCTTGATGAAAAAGAGGTCAGGATGTATTCATGCGGACCCACGGTATATAACTATTTTCATATCGGGAATGCGAGACCTTTTATAATATTTGATACATTGAGAAGGTATCTTGAATACAGAGGGTATAACGTAAAGTTCGTGCAGAATTTTACAGATATAGATGACAAAATGATAAAGAGGGCACAGGAAGAAAACATTACCGTAAAAGAGCTCGCGGATAAATTTATTCAGGAATATTTTGTGGATGCCAAGGGTCTAGGGATAAAAGAAGCAACGGTTCACCCAAAAGCTACTGAGAACATTGATGCCATAATTGATATTATATCAAAGCTTGAGAAGAAAGGCTTTGCTTACAGTGTGGATGGGGATGTGTATTTTAGCACCCGAAGGTTTAAAGAATACGGGAAGCTGTCTCACCAATCGTTGGAGGATTTAGAACTTGGTTCTAGAATTGATGTGGACGAGAGAAAAGAGGATCCCATGGATTTTGTACTGTGGAAGGCTCAAAAGCCTGGCGAACCTGCATGGGACAGTCCGTGGGGAAAGGGAAGGCCCGGTTGGCATATTGAGTGCTCTGCCATGGCAAACAAGTATCTTAGCGATACAATAGATATTCACAGCGGTGGACAGGATCTGATATTTCCCCACCACGAGAACGAGATTGCCCAGAGTGAAGCTGCAAATGGCAAGCCTTTTGCAAGATACTGGATTCACAATGGCTTTATAAACGTCAATGGTGAGAAAATGGCAAAATCCCGGGGCAATTTCTTTACGGTCAGGGATATTGCAAATACCTTCGACTATGAGGTAATTAGATTTTTTATGCTTTCAGCCCATTACAGAAGCCCAATAAACTTCAGTGAAGATCTCCTTGAACAGGCCCAAAACGGTCTGGAGAGAATATATAACTGCCTTGATAATCTTGAGTACTTAACGAAGAATGCCGCTGCTATGGAGATGACGGAAAGCGAAAGGGAACTTCGCGATAGGCTTATCGGGCTTAAAGAGAAATTTATTGACGCGATGGATGATGACCTGAATACGGCGGATGCCCTTGCTGCTGTTTTTGATATTGTAAAGGAGTCTAATACCAATATAAATGCCGGAAACAACCCGTCAAAAGAAATTATTGAGTATGCATATTCCTTGATAAAGGAGCTGGGAGGGGTTTTGGGTATTGCTCAGAAGAAACAGGATAAAAGTATCGATAGTGAAATTCAAGAGCTTATAAATAAGAGGCAGCAGGCAAGGAAGGAAAAGGATTGGAACACAGCCGACGAAATAAGGGATAGGCTTAAAGATATGGGTATAATACTGGAGGACACTCCTCAAGGGGTAAAATGGTCCTTTAGAAAAAATTAAAAATGCGGGTACATATTCTTTTGGTGAAGAAAAATATGGGAGAAATACTGTGATTGCCAAACTTAAATTTCTGGAATATTATTCTTCACATTTATTTAATGCACCTTGGACTTGAGCATTTATATTTACTAAAACGACGGTGTATTATATAATATACTAAACGCAGAGAGCAAACTACATTTTCAAATATGCGTTCTATAATTTTAGAAATACTATTAATTATTTTATAGAAAAGGTAATTTTACATGGTTTCAGAATTTTTTGACAAAATAACAGGTGAGTTTGGTTTCAAGCAGGAGAAAATAAGCCAGCTATCCCCCTTGGTACTTGCGTATATTGGGGATGCTGTATATGAGGTTTTTATCAGGACAATGCTTATCAGTGAAGGAAATATGCCGGTTCATATTCTTCACAAGAAGTCAATCGGGTATGTAAAGGCAAAGGCTCAATCCGACATTATCCACAGGATAATGCCTTCTTTGACACCAGAGGAGCATGATATAGTCCGTAGGGGGAGAAATACCAGGTCTGGTACAATCCCCAAAAATGCTGATGTTACGGAATACAAGTATGCCACAGGCTTTGAGTCTTTGTTGGGTTTTTTGTATTTAAAAAAGGATTATGAACGTTTGATGGCCATATTAAAAATGGCTGTTTGCGAAGATATGTAGATTTTTCAATAAATAAGTCTTTTATTGTGTAGTGTACGAGATTTAAGGGTAATAAGTGGTTTTTTGCAGTGAAATTTGGTTAAAAAAGTTTTTTGATAAATAATATAAATAAAAAGATTTTTTCCGTACTTAAAAATAGATACTATTACGCATTAATGTAAATGGGAGAAGGTAACTAAAGATTATGGGAAATATGGGAAGAAAAAAAGATAACGACAAAACCCGTACTAAGTCTAAAGTACAATTTACTGGGAAACTGAGGGAAAAAGAGGACCAAAGGGAAGAACAGGACAGGCTTGAAGGACGAAATTCCGTTATGGAGGCAATAAAAGGCAACAGAACGATAAACAAGCTTTTAGTCCAGAAGGGTGAGAAAGAAGGATCAATAAGGCAAATTATAGCTTTTGCAAGAGAAAAGGGTATTGTAGTTCAAGAAACAGACAGGTCAAATCTCGACAGAATTTCTACTACTCATGCTCATCAAGGGGTTATTGCCTATGTTTCCTCTAAGGATTATGTTGAGGTTGATGACATATTAAAGAATGCAGAGTCTAAAAAAGAGGCACCTTTCATTATCATTCTTGATGGTATCACCGATGCATATAACCTCGGATCTATTTTAAGGACTGCTGACGCGGTTGGTGCTCATGGGGTGATCATACCCAAAAGACGGGCGATTGGGCTCAATGCTGCTGTTTCAAAAGCATCGGCAGGGGCAATAGAGTATGTGCCAGTGGCACGCGTCACAAATATTTCTCAGACCATAGAGTACTTGAAGAAAAAAAATATATGGGTAGTCGGGACAGATCTTTCCGGAGAAAAGTCTTTTTATGAATCGGACTTAAAGGGTTCTATTGCCCTTGTTATCGGTAGTGAAGGTCATGGGATGGGAAGATTGGTTGCTGAAAAATGCGATTATATAATTAATATTCCAATGAAGGGACAGATCGCATCCTTGAATGCAGCGGTTGCCGGGGCAATAATAATGTATGAGATACTGAAGCAAAGGAGCAGTTAGTGGGTGGTTTTATATAATTGCTTTGATAAATATCTTGGTTGACGGTTGGGGTAAATAATAAAGAAATATTTAATAATTATAAATTATTTATACGGAAGAAAATAAAATTGCCGATAATTATATAAAAGGTTTGATTATAAAAACACAAAGAACTATTATCTGGGTGGTAACATCTGATTAATGGGCAGAGAATAGTGGCAGCATTGTAGATATCGGATTTTTGCCTAGAGGTTCAGGCGGGGCTTTGAGTCGGTTACAAAATGTGTAAAGAAGACCCCTGAAAGATGAGAAGAAACGCAGTTATGTCAAATTTAAACTCCGATTTACTTTAACAACTTGAGAAAATCCGGAGACGACGGTGAAATGTGGTGTAGCTGTCATGAATTATACTTGACAATAACGACGAAATTCTTTAAAATTTAAAGGGTGTATCTTACTGTATTGCATATTGATTGCACTGACTCTTAAAGTCAGTTTTTAGCTTGTTTTATTGTTCTTTTCTATATATCAAGCCTTTAAAAATTCTATAGTACGCAAAAAAACAAGGGGGCGAGGTTTTTGAAGTCGAATGCACAAATTGAAGCAGTAAAGACCTTTAGCACTATGCATGATGAGGAAATAATTGAGGATAGTAGAGCCGGTGATTGCAAGGCCCTCGAGTATTTGATCAATAAGTATAAAGGTTTTGTCCGTGCAAAAGCAAGAACCTATTTTCTTATCGGAGCAGACAGAGAAGATATTATTCAGGAAGGAATGATAGGTCTTTACAAGGCCATAAGGGATTTCAGGAAGGACAAGCTGTCTTCATTCCGTGCCTTTGCAGAGCTTTGTGTAACAAGGCAGATTATAACTGCAATAAAGACGGCTACACGACAGAAGCATATTCCGTTAAATTCTTATATCTCTCTCAACAAACCAATATTTGATGAGGAGTCAGACCGCACATTGATGGATGTTATTAGTGAAGAGAGTATAAATGACCCTGAGGAAATGGTTATAAACAGGGAAGAGTTTAGCGGTATTGAGGCAAAGATGGGAGAGATATTAAGCAGCTTGGAATGTGAGGTATTAGCCCTATACCTACAGGGAAAATCCTACCAGGAAATTGCAACAGAGTTGGACAGACATGTAAAATCAATAGACAATGCGTTACAGAGAGTAAAACGTAAATTAGAAAAATATCTTGAAGAATGTAAATCATAAATTGATTTAATCGATAAATTTGGGCTGGACTATTTAAACGATTAGTGGTATAATTCTTTTTGCTTTGTGATATTAGTTTTCTAAGCGGGTGTAATTCAATGGTAGAATATCAGCTTCCCAAGCTGACTGCGTGGGTTCGATTCCCATCACCCGCTCCAGTGGACGTTTTGATATGCCCTCATAGCTCAGTAGGCAGAGCGCATCCATGGTAAGGATGAGGTCATCAGTTCGACTCTGATTGAGGGCTCCAGATTATAAGTCCTTTAAATACTTGTTTATAGAGTGTTTGAAGGATTTTTTTATGCTTTTATCTGATTAATTTATAAACTTAATTCTCCTAGTTTTGTATATTAATAATTTTACATTATTTTTAAACATATTCAAACTACGTTGAGAAGATTTAATCTATCCTGGAAGTATTGTGCTTTTGAATTCCTAAGTAGTATAATATTAGAAAGGTTTAATGGTCTGGTTGGATGTTTGTATAAAAACCTTGATTTAGAAGAGCAGAATCGGAGGTGAACCAATTGGATAAGAAACTTTTTATTCAAGCAGTCATGAAATACCTCTTAGGTATAATACTGTTTTCAGTTTTGTTGTTTATTCCGGCAGGAACGTTTAATTATTGGAATGCATGGCTACTAATCGGGGTTCTTTTTATTCCGATGCTTATTGTCGGTATAGTTTTGGCAATCAAGAATCCGGAGCTTTTGCGAAAGAGACTTAATGCGAAAGAGAAAGAAGCAGAACAGAAGAGTGTAATACTATTTAGTGCTCTGATGTTTGTGAGTGGTTTTGTTGTTGCGGGATTGGATTACCGCTATCAATGGCTTGTTCTGCCCCAATGGCTGGTTTTAGCGGCGACAGCATTATTCTTATTTGCGTATCTGCTTTATATAGAGGTATTGCGTGAAAATACATATTTATCGAGGACAATAGAAGTTCAAGAAAATCATAAGGTTGTGGATACAGGTCTGTACGGAATTGTAAGGCATCCAATGTATACATCCACAATATTGCTGTTTTTGTCTATGCCTTTGGTGCTTGGTTCTATCTTTTCGTTTATTATTTTTTTGATATACCCGGTAATCACGGTTAAAAGAATCAGAAACGAAGAAGAAGTATTAGAAAAAAGCTTAGAAGGATATTCAGAATATAAAAAGCAAATAAAGTATAGACTGATTCCATTTATCTGGTGATATTGTTATCGGTAACAGGATATCTGCAATAACAAATAAAATATTATGTGTACCATTGGTGAAAAAGAATGCATAAAATACTTATTATTGAGGACGATACGACAATAGCAAGCATAATTAAAGAACATCTGGCTTCCTGGGGCATGACAACCCGTTGCGTAACGGATTTTCAGAATGTACTTTCGGATTTTGCCGAGTTTTCTCCCCAGTTAGTTCTTATAGATATATCCCTGCCGTTTTACAACGGGTTTCATTGGTGCAATGAGATTAGAAAGATATCTCAGGTACCGATTATTTTCATCTCCTCAGCATCGGATAATATGAATATTGTCATGGCCATTAATATGGGGGCCGATGATTTTATAGCCAAGCCTTTCGATTTGACGGTTTTGGTGGCAAAGGTACAGGCTCTCCTTCGAAGAACCTATGATTTTACCTATGCGACCGATATATTGGAGCACAAGGGAGTAATTCTTAATCTATCCGACTGTTCCCTTATGTATCAAGGGAATAAACTGGATTTGACTAAGAATGAACATAGGATTTTACAGGTATTGCTTGAACAACGGGGCAAAGTGGTAAGCCGTGACACTTTGATGTATCGTCTGTGGGAGACCGATGATTTCATAGATGAGAATACATTGACCGTAAACATAACAAGACTTAGAAAGAAGCTTGCCGGTGTTGGGATAGAGGATTTTATTATTACAAAAAAGGGATTAGGATATATGGTGGAATAATATGAGAATATTATTGGCATACTTAAAGTCCAAAAGAAAGCTTTTAATAATGCTTTTTATTTTTGTGTTGATTTTATCTGTGGTATTTTCTTTATGTGATTTGCCTATGGAGGCAGCAGGTTACGGAAGCCTGCTGTGCTTTGTTGTAATGCTGATATTTGCAGTTTATGATTATTTTATTTTTTCAAGAAAGCATCAAAGGTTATCTGAACTTCAATCGGATATTGCCATATCAATAGAATAACTTCCGGTGGCTATGAATCAGATTGAACGGGACTATATGGATTTGATTCAAGCTATATTTGAGGATAAAAAGCAATACATGGATAAAAGCGACAGGGAAAAAGCAGAAATGCTGGACTATTACACTCTATGGGTTCATCAGATAAAGACGCCAATCGCAGCTATGCGGCTAATTCTTCAGAGTGAAGAGACTCAACAGTACCGTGAGTTGCAGGGCCAGCTATTTAAAATTGAGCAGTATGTAGAGATGGTCATGGCCTATCTTCGTATCGGCAGCAGCAGTACTGACTTTCTGCTGAAAGAATATGAAATGGAAGTGATGGTAAAACAATCGGTAAGAAAATATGCACCGATGTTTATCCGCAAGAAAATCAGCGTAAAGCTGGGAAATCTGAAATATAAGGTGTTAACCGATGAGAAATGGCTTTGTTTTGCAATAGAGCAGATACTGGCCAATGCTATTAAGTATACAAATGAAGGATATATCTTAATCGATTCGGAGAATGAAACCACATTGGTAATCAAAGATACGGGAATTGGCATTGCTCCGGAGGATTTGCCCCGTATTTGTGAAAAGGGCTTTACCGGCTATAATGGAAGAATTGACAAACGGGCGTCGGGCATAGGTTTATACCTTACCAAGCAAATATTGACGAAGCTGGGACATCGAATTTCCTTTGAATCTGAAATTGGAAAAGGCACTACAGTTCGAATTGAAATGGATACAAGCTTTTAAGCTTACAATAACGTAAGAAATGGAACCGGTATTGTAAGATAAATCGATGGCAGGAAGGATGCTGTTACCGCTAAAATAAGTGTAGAAGCTTTTAAGGAGGTTGTTATAATGCCATTATTGGAAGTTAAAAATCTTAAAAAGGTATATATGACACGATTTGGCGGTAATCATGTGCAAGCTTTAACCGATGTGAGTTTTTCAGTGGATGCCGGTGAATATGTTTCCATCATGGGGGAATCCGGCTCGGGTAAAACTACTCTATTAAACATTCTTGCGGCTTTAGACAAGCCAACAAGCGGAGATGTGCTGTTATCCGGAAAGGATATGACTAAGATAAAGGACAAGGATATTGCAGCCTTCCGCAGGGATAATATAGGCTTTGTATTCTAGGACTTTAACCTTCTGGATAATTTCTCGATCAAGGACAATATTTTCCTGCCTTTAGTGTTGGCAGGGAAGGATTATAAAGAAATGGAACAGAGGATAAAGACTTTGACCGAAAAACTCGGCATTACGGATATTTTAAATAAATATCCCTACGAAGTGTCGGGGGGTGAAAAACAGAGAACGGTGGTTTGCCGTGCCCTTATTACCAATCCTCAAATTATACTGGCAGATGAACCCACCGGAGCATTGGATTCAAAGTCAACGGATCAGCTGCTTCATTTGTTTGGCAAAATATCCGTAAAAACAGTAAGTTTTACTTACCTTACATTTTAACTATTATCGGCACAGTGGCAGGGTTTTATATTATAAATGCCATTGCTTCCGACGAAGGGGTATTAAGACTGCGTGGTGCGGCATATGTGAAATTGATGATGTTTTTAGGAACAATCATAATCGGTATATTCTCCGTGGTTTTTCTGCTATATACCAATAGCTTTCTCATGAAACGGCGTCATAAGGAGCTGGCATTATATAACATGCTCGGAATGGAAAAACGGCATATAGCGTGGATTCTTTGCTATGAATCCCTTTATGTAGCCCTTATCGGGATTATGGGAGGATTGCTTTGCGGTATACTGCTCCACAAACTGGTAACCCTAGCGTTGTTTAAATTACTTCGCTTCGATGTACCCTTCGGTTTTATGATTTCAACTGCGGCTATAAAAACATCGGTAATATTGTTTACTTCAATTATTGTTATCACTCTGCTTTTTAATCTGGTACGGATTCGCAGAGCCAAGCCGATCGAATTACTTAAAAGCTCCAGTGCGGGCGAAAAGGAGCCAAAAAGCAAATGGATTCTGGCGTTGATAGGTGTTCTGTCCCTTGGTGCGGGATATTATATAGCCCTGACTACTAAGTCGCCAATACAAGCCCTGTCAATTTATTTTCTGGCTGTGTTTCTTGTTATAATAGGAACCTATTGTCTGTTTACGGCTATAAGCATTGTTGTATTAAAGCAGCTTAGAAGAAATAAAAAGCTATATTATAAAACCAGATATTTTATCGGAATTTCCGGAATGCTATACAGGATGAAGCGGAATGCTGTAGGCCTTGCTAATATATGCATTTTGTCCACCATGGTACTGGTTATGGTATCGGGTACTCTTTCTCTTTATTTGGGTACGGAGGATATGCTTGATAGATTTTGTCCGGGCCAAATTGTACCGCAAATTACTATAAATAATGAAGCGGAAAATGGTTTCCAAAAAGATATTATGATAGAAAATATAAAGGATATTATAAGTAAAAACAATGGGGAAATAGCCACATTCAAGGATTACACCTATTTGGCTTTTGCAGCAGGCAGGGGTGAAAGTTATTACCATACCAATATTGAAGAAAGTTTTAATTCCGATTATGTACAGTTTTGCTTTATAACCGAAGAGAACTATAAAAAGCTAACCGGAAGAGAGATGAAATTGGAAGAGAATGAAATTTTATTTTTCAGTGATACACTAAAAGACAAAGAAACTATTCATATAGAGGCCGCAGATTATTCTTTTGAATTTACCATAGTAGAACATCTAAAAAGCTTTCCTTCAATTGGTAATATAACTGCAATAGTCGATATCGGCTACGGAGTAGTAAAGGATGAGCCGGTACTTCAAGCTTTGTATAAGGGACAGATGTCTGCCTATGGTGAAATGGCCAGTGATTTAAAATGGGTAGCAATAATTGATACCGATCTGAAAGAAGATATTCAAATCAAATGTGCCCGGGAGATTGGGAATTTATCTTCAGCAGACGGTTTGGGAGACTATAAAGAACTTTTGGTAAACACAAGAGTGGAAAATGCAACTGATTTTTATGCAGGAAGCGGGGGTTTTCTGTTCCTTGGACTGTTTTTAGGGTTTCTTTTTAACATGGCAACGGTTCTGATTATCTACTACAAGCAAATTTCCGAAGGCTATGAAGATAAAGTTCGCTTTGAGATTATGCAAAAGGTAGGCCTTCCAAAGGGGGATATTAAGCGTTCTGTCAGCATGCAGATTCTGATAGTTTTCTTTGCACCCTTGGCAGTATCTGCAATTCATGTGGCCTTTGATTTTAAATTGATGGTGAAGCTCCTGGGTTTATTTTCCCTTACGAATAACAGGCTTACGATGCTTTGTACCCTTGGAATCTTATTGGGTTTTGCTGTGATATACGGTATTGTATATGGGCTGACTGCACGAACATATTATAAGATTGTGAGTGCCTAATAAATTAGTAGATTTCAATATATATGAATGACTAAATCCACCTTATTGATTATTTTTATAGGGTGGATTTATTTAGTGGGATTTCACAAAGTGAAATGACCAAAAAGCGATCGGGACTCGATGTCCCGGAGCTTTTGTTTCTTTATATATGAACAATAAAAATAAGAGTCGAATAAACTATGAGTACGGAAATAAATGAGAAGGGAATGCAGGCAGTAACATATCTGCTTTGAAGCTGCCGAAAAACAGTGGATAGTATAGAAAGGAACGGTAAATATGAATTTAAAAGCTTGGGCTGATAAAAATATTAAGTTTGTTGGCAACTCATACACCAATAAGTCAAGCCGGAGGAACAGAATTCCCAAAATTATAGTTGACCATATTTCAGAAGGATCCATGTCCAGCATGATAAACTGGTTTACATCACAAAATAACAAAGATTCCAGTGCTCATTTCGGGGTAAGTAAAAAAGGAGAGATATACCAGTTTGTAGCAATAGAGGATTGTGCATGGGCTAATGGGCTAACATCCGGAATAGAAAATGCCACGGCTGAACTGGTGCTAAAGAGGGGAGGAAGTATTAATCCAAACTGGTATTCGGTGAGTATTGAGCATGAAGGCATTTGGTCAGAAACAAATGGTGCATTAACTCCTGAACAGTTAGAAGCTACAAAAATACTTCACAGATACATAATAGAATATATAAAAGATAAATACGGCCATGAGATTAAGCCATCCAGAAATACTATAATCGGACATTCTGAGATAGACAAAAAGCAAAGGGCGAACTGTCCGGGGGAACTGTTTCCGTTTCGGGAGATAATCGATTATTTAAATAATTATGGACTTCCCTTTGGAGATATAAAAGGACACTGGGCTGAAGAACTGATAGTTGAGGCATACGAGCAGGGAATAATAAAAGGATACCCTGACGGAACGTTCCAGCCGAATGCTCCGATGAGCAGAGCCGAGGGGGCGGTGCTGGCGATGGCAATATTGAAGAAGCTGAGAAGCTAAATCTTCAAGCTTTTGTAACTTTATGCCTCGGATTTAACCGGGGCATAAAGTTTTCACTTGAAAGGGTAAGGTCACTGGCTTTTTAAATCTTTGTTTATTGAGGCGGTTTACATCTTTTGCAAGGCGTATATCCCTGATTTTTAGCCTCATTCAAACTCATTGGTATTTTACTTTTTTTCAGATATTGACATCCATCACTGTGATATTTTTCTCCGTCCTCTGTTATGTAAACTGTGATTTTTTCCGTTTCTGTTTTTTCTGCGGTTTCCACTTCTGTTTTTTCTGCAGTTTCTACGGGAGGGTTTGTTGTAATGCCGGAATCTGTGTTAGATGCTTTATTTTCCGTGGGAGTGGGTGGTGCTTGTTCTTTTATACTGTCAGCTTGTTTAGCATCTGAAGAATGTACTTCCGATGGTTGTGGAGTTTTATTGTTTTCCAGTATTGCTGCCGGCATTTCGGTTGGTACCAGTGCAACATAATCGGATGGAGTAGGAGTAGAAGCAGAAGGTTCGTCTGTAGGTGTGGTTGAATTGACCGGTGTGGATGATGTAACAATCACATTATTTTTACTGGGAGAGACATTCGGGCTATCTGTGACTTCGGTACAGCCAATAAGAAATACAAGCAATAAAATTATGGGTAAAAATAATGAATGTTTTTTCATATTAACACCCTTTCTTTTGTTGTGTTTCTATAATAATATCACAAATTTTAATTTATACCATATAAACTTTATGTAATTATAAAAGCCAGCAGATAGTTTTTCGACTATATTCGGTAAAACTTTTGCATAGATGTCTTTTCCGCTTTGGTACACATTGGAAGCACCCAAATTTTCTATTTCCCTTGTCAAATTGCTGTCATCTGTTCCAAAAGTACTTATCCCGACTTCCAAATCCAAATCGGGAACATCAATACCTTTGGCGGATTTCTTACCCCTGTTTTCTGAAATTTTTGACATAAGAGCAGGATCAATCTTGTATTCGTTTTCATAGGTAAAAACGTCTGCAACGTGGGAAACACCTTTCGATTTCTCTGCAGTATCCGAAGTCATGAAGCAAAGATAGGAATACTCCGGTGTGTAATCCAAAAATGTTACTCCCATTTCCATTAAGAAATTCTTTGTTTCATCTGTTATAGAGCCATCAAAAGATATAATGTAGGATCCTTCTTCATTTGAAAAAACCCTTTAGGATGCTTTCGTGCTTTCGGTAGATAAAGCTCCCTTGCCGGGTTCTAGTGTTGCTGCCTTCAGATAAATCTTATGACCGTTACCTGAAGGATTCTGTGCTGCGGAGACATTTGTGCTTATACTGCTGGTAGATAAAACAATCGAAGCCGAAAGCACATATGCCATAAGTTTTTTGAACTTCATAAATTAACCCTCCTCATGTTTTGATAAAAGTGTTTGTACATGTACAATACTATTTGAATATTATACAGCATGCTTGGTTGAGGGCGGATGAAATTTAATGAAATTTTTGTGAAAAAAGTTGAAATGTTTTGAGATGGGAGGAAGTAGTCATTAAAGATGATGTGTATTAAACTAAAATAAATATTTTTTTTGTCGATATATATGGTATAATAATGTAAATATTACATTTAGGAGAAAACACATGTATAGTATTGATGAATTACGGAGGAATATACTGGAAAGATTGATTCATCTGGATATTGAACTAGCAGAAAAGTATAAGAATAATAAAAAGGTGTTTAAATTAATCATAGTTGGTAGTTCGGCTATCGCTCTAAAACATAATTTACTGCGAATAACTGATGATATTGATTCGTTACATATTGAGGAAGAGTTATGGGAATTTCTCAGAAAAAATTATGAAGTATATAGAATAAATGACCGTTGTAAAGGTATTATACTATTGCATCCTGATTACGAAGAAAGATTAGTTAAAATAAAAATTGACTATAAGTTTAATTTTTTGGATATATATTTATTATCCGATTATGATTTGATAATTACAAAGTTTGGAAGAGGATACCACGGTGAAATCATGAAGGAAGATTAAGCCATGGCATAAATTACAGATAAACTTTATTGAGCCTTTGTAGTAAGATATTACCCATAGATAATGAAAAGTGGGGTTATACTAAATGGGTAAGAAATTATACAAAGGGAGC
>JAAYTO010000133.1 GCA_012523755.1 Clostridium sp.
CAGTGAGATAAAAAATATTTTAGCATTATCCAAAAAATGAAAATTGTGCTACACTTTTATGGCAAACAACAAAGCCCGCAAACCGTCTATTTAAATGCGGTTTAGGGGGCTTTTTTTCTTATTAAGTGTCAAACTCGGGTTACTTTTTATTTTATTATATTTTATGCTGTAATGCAAGGGGTACAAAAAAGTTTATATTCCTTTTTACCATTATTCTGTGATAATGAAAACCAATGTTTAAGTCTTGACAATATAGATTGTGAAAAGTATTAGATGAACGTGGTAAGGGGGCAAACTGCCCCCCTTGGCTTTTGTTCTGGACAATAAGATTTGCAATTATTTCGTACTAATAGGATTTTATAAACATTTGGGTCCAATAAAGCCTACCGTTTGGCCCTTTTGCGAGTCCAACACCAATTTCGTTGAAGGATCTGTTCAGGATGTTGTTCCTGTGACCCGGTGAGTTCATCCACGCATTCATTACTTCAGAAGGTGTTCTAAGCCCCATAGCTATGTTCTCTCCCGCGGCAGAATACCTTATTCCAAAGGATTCCATCATCTTAAAGGGAGAGCCGTAAGTAGGAGAAGTATGAGAGAAGTATCCCTTGTCTACCATGTCCTGGGATTTGTATCTTGCAACTCTCGAAAGTTGCCAATTGGCTTTTAGGGCAGGAAGTCCATACTTCGCTCTTTCAACATTGACGAGTCTTATGACTTCATTCTCTTGGGATTTAACATCGTCTATTTTTGGTATGTTGATTTTTTGCCCTGGATATATGAGATTAGGATTTTTGATTTGGGGATTTGCTGATATTATTTCACTTATGCCAATCTCATATCTTACAGCTATTTTCCACATTGTATCTCCTGATTTTACGGTGTAAACTTGTGTTTGGGCAAAAACATTGGTAGAGAACATCAAAACAAATAAAAACACCAATAAACTTTTTCTTTTCATAAAAATATCACCTCATCTAGTATTTTTATAAAATTGCAAAGTTTTTATGTCCCAAATAATATGTAATTTATTCCGTAACTTAAATAAAAAAAGAACCCTGCACAGGTAAATACCTTTAAGAAGGGTTCACAATGTTTTATGAAGATTGTGACTTTTGTTTTGGCTATTAAGAACAAAACAGTATAAGAAATATAAGTATAAAGAACAGTATAACTTCCTTATTGTGAGGTACTATATATCGTGCACATTCTCTTTCAGGAGCTATTATAGCTTCAGCCTCATTTGGTACTGATTGACAACTTTCTGCGACTTGGTTTGTCTTCAGAATATTTTCTTCAGCCACTTTTTTTCCCCCTTTAAGAATAAGATGTAGAAAACCAGCATTGGACATGATCTCGGTTCATGCCTTTATATAGTGCTCACAATATAGTATTCATAGAAATACAGATTGTTACACAAAAAGCTTGCTCTTATAACATAAAAGAGGCTTTATTTGGTGGAATCTGAAAAAATACAAAAGAGATTGATACTTAAAAAAACCGCATTTTCCTAAGAAAGTTCAATCATAGTGCAGATTTCTCTATGAATCTCCAGTGCTATTTTCATTAAATTACGCAATGCAATTGTGTAATTTGAAAAAGAGTCTTTAATTTTTGACCTTAAAATAGCAGAGAAGAAATAGATCCTGTTGAGATTTTCCACCAATAAAAACAGTGACTCATGCTTGGTGTAATATATCGAATCATTATCCGAATTTATTGACAGCTTTACATATTCTTGGTCATCAATAAGGTCTGCTAAATATTTTTGCACATTATAGATGTTTTTTCTAGTTTTACCGGGAAGATGTTCTTTGGCATAGTTGTAGCTCTTTTGCAAATTGGGAAGAAGAAATTCGTATACATAACTACTTAAATCTTCTTGTTTAAGCATTTCCATGTTGTAAATGAAATCTACTCTTGATAAGTTCGCATCAAGATTTACATTTGTAAGTTCTTGCAACGATATCACTCCTTTTATAGTGTCATAGAAATAATTAAGCACTGGGATTGAAAAACTACCATGAAATGTTTTTACTTCAACCCATTTTATGTCATAGATCATTGAATATGACTCAGAAATTAATAGAATAAATTAGTATAAAAATCCTTCTATAAATTATATAACAGCGGGATGAAATTTGCAACCCAAAAAGCTAAATATTTTTCCATTTATATAATGCGCCTTAAGTCCCCCACGGTGAAATCATGAAGGAAGATTAAGCCATGGCATAAATTACAGATAAACTTTATTGAGCCTTTGTAGTAAGATATTACCCATAGATAATGAAAAGTGGGGTTATACTAAATGGGTAAGAAATTATACAAAGGGAGC
>JAAYTO010000134.1 GCA_012523755.1 Clostridium sp.
GATAAAGATATATCTAAACAGCTATAGGGGTTTTTTAAGGGTGCACATTATGTAAGGCAAAATTACGGAATAAATTTGAGTTTGTTTCGCAATTTTGCCTTAATATTTATTACATGCATCGGATTTTCATATTGATGAAATAGAAACCCAACTTGAGAAAAAGGATACAATTTCTAAGGATACAACATCTATTGAAATAAAAATCGGAAAGGCGTACAAATTCCCAACTTAAAAAATGCATTCCTTCCGTATAGGTAACATAAAGGGTATATATTAAAAAATATTATGGGAGTGGAGACAAGTTTAATAGTTTGAGAGAGGAAAGGTTTTTATTAAGCTAATATATTTTAAGTTAAAATTCCGATGGAATTTTATAATGGGGAGGTGAGAGTAGGCAATTATATTGCAAAGTCTGCAATTATTATCTACAAAATCACAAGTACCAAAAAGAGTATATGTGTGTTTTGCTAAAAGGGGGAGGGATGAATTTTTAAAGACATATCATGTTAATTCGTATATTATGAAACAAGAATTTAGACAGGAGAGGATACTAGACAAAGTGTTGATATTATTTAATATTTATAAGGATTTAATAGGAGGTAGAATATGAAAATCAAAAGATTTTTGGCGAAGATAACAGCCCTTATAATATTAATAGGGGTATTTTGTGCATTGCCCTTGAATGCAGACAAAATATATGCTGATTTCGAGCTTATCTATGATAATTTTGAAGTTAACTATGATGGATGGTGTAATGAAGGAGTCGATACGGTTTTGGAGGCTGTCGAAAACCAAGGAAATAATGCTACAAGAGGTATGATGGTAACAAACCGCTCCAGCGAAAAGGATGGTGCTTATTCGCAAAAGGGTTTTTATCTTGACGGCGGTACGGAATATAATTATAGCGTTTTTGTAAAACATGACGAAATCGGTATTGAAACCTTTAACCTTTCTTTAAGCTATCTGGATGAAGAAACCGGAGAGCGGATTTCAGAAGTAATTGCAACTGAGGATGTTGCCGGCGGAGAATGGGTTTGTATTTCAACAAAATACAAAGCACCCAAAACTGCATTGGATATTACTTTATCTATCACAACCGACAGTACTTCGGATTTCATTTTTGACGATGTAACAGTAACTCAAAAAAGGAAAATCGGGACAAACACGGTATCGGCAGCAGGTAATCGTGTATTAAAGGATATATATGCAAACTATTTCAGAGTGGGATCGGTACTTAACTCCGGAACAGTAAACAATTCATCAATAAGGGCTTTGATTTTGAAAGAGTTTAATAGTATTACCTGTGAGAATGAAATGAAGCCTGATGCAACACTTGTTCAATCCGGGTCAACCAATAACAATATCAGGGTTTCTCTAAACCGTGCAGCAAGCATTTTAAACTTCTGTGCACAAAACAATATAGGTGTCAGGGGTCATACATTAGTATGGCATAGCCAGACACCTCAGTGGTTTTTCAAGGATAATTTCCAAGACTACGGTAACTGGGCATCTCAATCGGTTATGGATCAGCGTATGGAAAGCTATATTAAAAATATATTTGCTGAAATACAAAGACAGTATCCATCCCTGAATCTTTATGCTTATGATGTTGTAAATGAGGCAGTAAGTGATGATGCTAACAGAACCAGAAATTATGGCGGTGCAAGAGAACCGGGATATGGAAGCGGAAGATCTCCATGGGTTCAAATATACGGAGACAACAAATTTATTGAGAAGGCATTTACATACGCAAGAAAATATGCTCCGGCAAATTGTAAACTTTTCTACAATGATTACAACGAGTATTGGGATCATAAGAGAGACTGTATTGTTGCAATGTGTACATCTTTATACAACAAGGGAGTACTTGACGGTGTGGGAATGCAATCCCATATTAATTCAGATATGAATGGATTTACTGGTATACAAACTTATACAACAGCCCTGCAAAAATATATAAATATCGGATGTAATGTTGAGATTACAGAACTTGATATAAGCACGGAGAACGGCAAGTTTAGTTTACAGCAACAGGCCAATAAATATAAAGCTGTTTTCCAGGCAGCAGTTGATGTAAACAAAAACTCCAGCAAAGGAAAGGTTACAGCTGTCTGTGTATGGGGACCTAATGACGCCAACACTTGGATTGGGTCTGAAAATGCCCCTCTGTTGTTTGATAGAAATAACCAACCAAAGCCAGCTTACGATGCAGTAGCTTCCATTATTCCGCAGTCGGAATGGGGCGATGGTAACAATCCAGTTGGTGGCGGCGGAGGTGAACCTGAGGAGCCGGATGAAAATGGATATTATTATCATGATACCTTCGAAGGCAACATGGGTCAATGGGCTAATAGGGGATCAGCAGAAATTCTAACAAGCGGAAGAACAGCATATAAGGGTGCGGAGTCGCTGTTAATTATGAATCGTACAGATGCATGGAACGGGGCACAACGGGCATTGAATCCTAGAACGTACGTTCCCGGAAATAAATATTGTTTCAGTTCTGTCGCAATGTTTATTGAAGGAGGTACTTCGGCAACATTCTGCATGAAGCTGCAATACGTAGATGCTAATGGTGATGCCCAATATGATACTATAGATATGAAGACCGCATCTGCCAACCAATGGGTTCACCTATATAACCCGGAATATAGAATTCCTGCCGATGCAAGAGATATGTATGTTTATGTGGAAACAGCAGAAGACACCATGAATTTCTATATAGATGAAGCAATTGGGGCAGTTGCAGGAACTGTAATTACTGGACCTGAACAAACTAAGATTGTGCATGGAGACCTGAATTCTGACGGTTTTATTGATTCCACTGACTTAACAATATTAAAGAGAGGGTTACTGCGAAAAGGTTATCCTAGCGATGATGCCAAGTTGGCTGCTGACGTTAACCAGGATGGAGAAGTGGACAGCACTGATATCACGCTTCTTAAGCGTTACATTTTAAGAAAGATTGATAAATTCCCTGTTGTTGGAAAATCTTCTTTCGATTATCAAGCTGCTGTGCAGTATCATCCAGCTCCGAATTCCTATTTAACTCCGTGCTCGCAGCCGGGAAAGGTCGTTAAAGAAACCTATTCAAGCATAAACGGAACTAAGAGCCTTAATGTATATCTACCTTACGGGTATGATTCAAAAAAAAAAATATAACATCTTCTACCTAATGCATGGTGGTGGAGAAAATGAGAATACGATTTTCAGCAGTGATGTTAATTTGCATCTAATACTGGATCATATGATTATGAATGGCGATCTTGAGCCATTGATTGTAGTAACACCTACCTTCAATGGTGGAGGCTGTACAGCTCAGAATTTCTATCAGGAATTTAGAACAAATGTAATTCCTTTTGTAGAAGGTAAGTACTCTACTTATGCAGAGTCAACAACTCCTGAGGGAATTATAGCTTCCAGAAAGCACAGAGCCTTTGGAGGATTTTCAATGGGAGGGTTGACAACTTGGACAGTAATGGCTAATTGTCTTGATTACGTTGCATATTATATGCCATTAAGCGGTGACTACTGGTCGGGAAATACTCCTCAGGATAAGGCTAATTCCCTTGCGGGTGCAGTTAACAGATCCGGGCTTTCAAATAGGGAGTACTTCATATTTGCAGCTACAGGTTCCGAGGATATTGCATATCCTAATTTGGCACCCCAAGTTGAAGCTATGAAATCCTTGCCGCAATTTGTTTATACATCGGATTTCTCCAAGGGTAATTTCTACTTCCTTGTAGCTCCGGGCCTAACTCACTGGTGGGGATATGTAAGGCACTATATTTATGATGCTCTTCCGTATTTCTTCCATGAATAGGAGGGAGTAAATAACGGTTCAATCCGAAATTCACAGAAAAACGGAGGGCATTTGAGAGCCATTCAAATTAGCGAAAATATAAAAATATGATTAATTGCTAATAAAATGTTGATATTTACAAATAATAATGTTATAATACCTTTGGACTAAAGCAAATAGTAACTTACGGTAAAGAGTGGGTCATCCCCACTCTTTCGTATTAATGGGAATCACTTGGGATTTTACGAAGTAAAAGACCAAAAATATTAGGGGCTTGATGCCCCTGAGATTTTATTAGTTAGTTCTACTGGAGGTTGTTATGACAAAAAAGAAAATAGAAGAATTAGTGACAGGATTTACGACTCCCATAACCGACAAATACTCCTTTGAGCTGGTTGATGTCGAGTTTTTAAAGGAGGGATCCAATTATTTTCTGAGAATCTATATTGATAAGCCGGGCGGCATAACTATTGATGACTGCAAAATTGTAAGTGAAGAAATAAGTGATATACTAGATAAGGAAGACCCTATACCGCAGAAGTATTTTCTCGAAGTGTCTTCTCCGGGGCTTGACCGGCCTTTAAAAAAGGATAGTGATTTTGAGCGGTTTAAAGGAGAGATGGTTGAAATCAAGGTTTTTAAGCCTATTGATAATAAAAAGGTATTTGAAGGAAAGCTTTTGGGTTATAATAGCACTATGATTCTTATAGAAAAAGACAATGGAGAAAATATGGAGTTTGAACGGGATAAGGTTGCGTTGGTAAGAAGGCTGATAAAGTTTTAACAACATAAAATTATGATTTTATAATGTGCACTCCTGATTGATATTGGATAATATATAACATGAAAACTAAATAAGGAGGATCTGAAATGAGTGCGGATTTGATTCATGCATTGGAGCAGTTGGAAAAAGATAAGGGGATTGATAAAGACGTTATAATTGAAGCCATTGAGGCGGCTCTTATATCGGCATACAAGAGGAGCTTTGGTTCATCTCAAAATGTGAAGGTTTTTGTTGATCGTCAGACCGGTGATTTTAAGGTGTTTGCATTGAAAAAGGTTACCAGCAATCCTGAAAATGATTTGTTGGAAATATCAATTGAAAATGCAAGAAAAATCAATCCAGATTTTGAAGAAGACGATGTGGTTGAGATAGAGGTTACACCAAGGGAATTTGGAAGAATAGCTGCTCAAACTGCTAAACAGGTGGTTGTTCAACGGATCAGGGAAGCTGAAAGAGGAATTATTTTTGATGAGTTTTCCAATAAGGAAGGCGAGATTGTTACCGGAATTGTTCAAAGGACAGAAAGAAGAAACATAATTATTGACCTTGGGAAAACCGAGGCAATATTACCGCCGACGGAGCAAATACCCGGTGAAGAATACAAGTTTAATGACCGTATAAAGACATATATAATTGAGGTTAAGAAAACCACAAAAGGTCCTCAGATTATGGTTTCAAGGACGCATCCCGGAATTGTTAAGAGGCTTTTTGAGCTTGAAGTTCCGGAAATTTATGAGGGTATAGTAGAGATCAGGAGTATTTCAAGAGAGCCGGGGTCAAGAACAAAAATTGCGGTTTTCTCCAAGAACGATAATGTGGATCCTGTTGGTGCATGTGTGGGTCAGAAGGGTACTAGGATTCAGGCTATTGTTGATGAGCTAAAGGGTGAGAAGATAGATATAATAAAGTGGAGTAGCAATGTTCAGGAATACATTTCCAGTAGCCTTGGTCCTGCAAAGGTAGTAAGAGTCGACGTAAATGAAGAAGAAAAGAGTGCGAAGGTGACTGTACCTGATTTTCAGCTGTCATTGGCAATAGGTAAGGAAGGACAGAATGCAAGGCTTGCAGCAAAGCTAACTGGATGGAAAATTGATATTAAGAGCGAATCTCAGCTTAGGGCAACCATTGAGCAGCAGCTCTTGAATTTTGACGGTAGCTACAATGCCTTGGATGATGAAGAAGAAAGCTTTGAAAATAATCAAATAGAGAATTATGAAATGGATGAAGAGGTTGAAGATACTCAAGGAAAAGAAGAGAAGGATTTCTTTGATGAATCTGATGAAAACTAGATTTGTGGGCTAAAACATTGAAAATGGGAGGAAATTTATCGCATTTTCAAAAGTATATCGTAGATAGTATTGTTTGGGATGTGATGAGCATTGAAACAAAAAAAGATTCCGATGAGAATGTGCCTTGGCTGTCAGGAGATGAAGCCTAAAAAGGAACTGATTAGAGTTGTCAAGAACAAGGAAAATGAAATCTCTATTGATTTTACGGGTAAAAAACCGGGCAGGGGTGCATACATCTGTAGGAGCCTTTCTTGTTTTGAAAAGGCAAGAAAGGGCAAGCGGCTTGAAAGGGCATTTGAGGCATCTATCAATGAAGAAATATATGAATTGTTGAGGAAAGATCTGGAGGATGGTAATGTCTGAAAGAATTTACTCTTTTCTGGGATTGGCGAGGAAAGCAAATAAGCTGGTCTCCGGTGATGAGACATGTGAAAGGGCTATTAAGGCAGGGAAGGTAAGCTTGGTAATTGTGGCGGAGGATGCATCGCTAAACACGAAAAAAAAGTTTACGGATGCCTGTAGTTATAATAATATAAATATAAGAATATTCGGTAAGAAAGAGTTGTTAGGCAAATTTATTGGTAAGAATTTAAGGTCGGTGATAGCTATACAGGAATTGGGATTTTCAGAGCGTATAATGCAAATGATTGATGATGAAAAAAATGGATGCGGGGGTGAATCTATTGACAAAAAAAAGAGTATATGAGATTGCAAAAGAGCTTAATACAACAAGCAAAAGGCTGATGGAAAAATTGGCGGAAATAAAAATAGAAGTTAAAAATCATATGAGTCTTCTTGAAGAGAATCAAATCGAAGCTTTATATGATCATATCGGTGTTATTAGACATAATGAGGATAAATCTGATATAGATGATAAAAAGACTACTTCCGCTCCTCCGGTTATTCAGCAAAAGGTTGAAAAGAAAAAAGAAGCCAAAAAAGCACCGAGAATTATTAGAACTACAGAGATTTATTTAGATTCAGAGGAAGAAAAGAAAGAGAACGAGTTTGGCGGACAAAAGAATGCCAAAAAAGAAGGAAAACGAAGACGAAATGATTTTGTAAAGGTAGCTACCTCTACTTCAGGTTTAAGACCTGGTTTTGTAAGAGATACATCCGATTATAAAAAGCTGATTAAAAAGGATAAAAAAGAATTGGCGGCTAAAGAAAACAGTAAGGCGGCAGATAAAGATAAGGTAGTAGAAAAGGAAAAAACAGAGACAACAGCAGAAAAACGGGATGTAATTACTCCTATTGAAAAAGGGGCGGATTTAAAGTCTAAGGCCAATAGCCAAACTGGAGAAAACAAAAAAACGAAAAATGAGAATAAAACTGAAGTAAAGAAAGATACTTCAGTAAAGAATGATGCCTTGAATAAATCAGTTAAGACCGATGCTTTAAATGAACAGGCAAAGCCTGATACCATGAATATGCCGGTTGATGCCCAAACAAAAAAAGATGAAAAGAGTAAGAACATAAATAATGTTCAGGTCAATTTGCCATCTGCCAACAAAAATGATGGTAAGGTGACGAGTGACAATAAAAAGAAAGACTTAGAAGCAAAGGATAATAAAAAGGATAGTTTAAAAAGTGATTTAAAGAAGAGTGAAAAAAAGGATAGCAATTATAAAAATAAAGACAACAGAAATGATTATAACCGTCCAAAGGGTGATAATAAGTCTGGATTCAGAGAAAAAACCAGTGACAAGGGTCGTGACATGAACCGTGCAACAAATAAACGTTTAGAAATTCCTAAGGCAGAACTTACACCTTCTCAGAAGGAGGAATTGAATTCGCAGCGGACTGAAAGACGAGATGTGAACAAGGATGCGGAGAAAGATTCAAAGAGGGAATTAAAAAAAGAAGTAGCCAAGCCGGGATTACATGCAAGCAAAAACAAAAACAGCAAGGTTTTAAAGAATGTCCTGACATCAAAGAAGGGAGTATCGGAAGTATTGTCAAATGACTTCGAATTGGATGAACTCTTTGTTGATGGTGCGAAAAGCAAGAGAAAAAGAAAGAAGACCAAAAAGGAAGAGAAAAAAGTGGAAAAACATATTCCTCCTAAGGCTGTGCTTACTTCAATAAAAATTCCTGAGGTTCTAACGGTTAAAGAATTGGCTGAATCCCTTAAAAAGACCTCTGCGGAAGTAATTAAAAGGTTAATGTCTTTAGGTATTATGGCAACACTAAATCAAGAGATTGATTATGATACGGCAGCAATAGTAGCTGACGAATTCGGGGTTGAAGCAGAGAAAGAAATTGTTATTAATGAAGAGGATATTCTCTTTGATGACAATGATGATGCCAATGATCCGGAAGCTGTGCCAAGACCGCCGGTAGTGGTTGTAATGGGACATGTTGACCATGGTAAGACATCTCTTTTGGATGCAATAAAGCAGACAAATGTTATTGAAAGTGAGGCTGGTGGAATTACACAGCACATTGGTGCTTACATGGTAAAAATAAATAATAGGAATATCACATTCCTTGATACTCCGGGGCACGAGGCTTTTACAGCAATGAGAGCCAGGGGAGCCCAAGTTACTGATATTGCAATACTTGTTGTGGCTGCTGATGACGGTGTTATGCCTCAAACCATAGAAGCAATAAACCATGCAAAGGCTGCAAATGTAGCAATTATAGTTGCAATTAATAAAACTGATAAGCCAGCAGCAAATCCAGACAGGGTTAAACAGGAGCTGACGGAATATGGTCTTGTTCCGGAGGAATGGGGTGGCGATACCATTTGTGTAGAGGTTTCTGCAAAGCAAAGAATTAACATAGATGGTTTGCTCGAGATGGTGCTTCTTGTTTCGGATATGACCGAACTTAAGGCCAATCCCAATAAGCAGGCAAAAGGAACAGTAATAGAAGCAAGGCTTGACAAGGATAGAGGGCCTATAGCTACCTTGCTGGTGCAGAGGGGAACTTTGAATACAGGGGATTCCATAATAACCGGTGTTACAGTCGGTAGAATTCGAGCTATGACTGATGATAAGGGACGCAGAATTAAAAAAGCAGGCCCATCTACCCCTGTTGAGATTCTTGGTTTGCCCGAAGTGCCTGAGGCAGGACAAATTTTCCATGCAATTACCGACGAAAAGATAGCAAAGCATCTTGTGGAAAAGAGAAAGCTTAAGCAAAGAGAGCAGACTTTGAACGCAACTGCCAGGGTTTCTCTAGAGGATCTGTTTAATCAGATTAAAGAAGGAAAGGTTAAGGAACTGAATATAATTGTTAAGGCTGATGTTCAAGGGTCTGTTGAGGCTGTTAAACAGTCACTGGAGAAGCTTAGTAATGATGAAGTCAGGATAAGGATTATACACGGCGGAGTGGGTTCTGTAACCGAATCCGACGTAACACTGGCACAGGTTTCCAACGCCATAATAATTGGTTTTAATGTAAGGCCTTCTTCAAATGTAGTAGATGCAGCTAAAGAAGCGGGCGTTGATTTGAGACTTTACAGAATTATATATGATGCAATAGAAGATATACAGTCTGCTATGAAAGGAATGCTTGACCCGACTTATAGGGAGGTTGTGCTTGGTCATATAGAAATCCGGCAGACGTTCAAGGTTTCCGGAATTGGAACCATCGGCGGAGGATATGTCACCGACGGAAAGGTTATAAGAAATTCCGATATAAGACTGGTAAGGGATGGCATTGTTATTCATGAAGGCAAGCTTGCGTCATTAAAGAGGTTTAAGGATGATGTCAAGGAGGTTGCTCAAGGCTTTGAATGTGGTCTATCTATAGAGAAGTTTAATGACATTAAAGTGGGAGACGTTGTTGAAGCATTTACATTTGAAGAGGTAAAAAACTAAAATGACAATTGCAGAACATGTTAAGTAAAATGTTCTGCAGTTTTAGGAGTGTTTATTATGGGTAGAATCGCACGTATATCTGAGGAAATAAAAAGGGAAATGAGCAATATAATACAAAATGAATTGAAGGATCCGAGGCTTTCAACGATTATAAGCATAACTCATCTTAATGTTACAAAGGATCTTCGTTATGCAAAGGTTTTTGTCAGTATTATGGGAACCGAGGAGGAAAAAAACAGCTCGTTGGAAGGCCTTAGAAGTGCTGCCGGTTTTATCCGGAGGGAAATTGGGCATAGAATTCAATTGAGGTACACGCCGGAGATTCAATTTGAGCTTGATAATTCCATTGAGAGGGGAGCTTATATTACAAAGCTTATTGATGAGACATCAAAAAAGGATGAGTAAGAAAATTTTTCTACAACCGAAAAATTTTCTTTGAACCAAGATGTTATAAAGCTTATTGAGAGGTAGGAAATGATTGAAAAAAGGATAATAACACTAATAAACGAAGCTAATAGGATTGCTATTTTGCCGCATGTTTCAGTGGATGGAGACGGACTTGGTTCAAGTCTGGCATTAGCTCTTGCACTTAAAACAATAAATAAGCTTGCGACCGTTTATATCGAAGAAGAAATACCTTCGAACTATAGTTTTTTGCCCGGAAGAGAATTTGTTCAAGTTTATAAAGAAGATCCTGATAAGCATGAACTGGTACTGGCATTGGACACAGGAGATTTGGAAAGACTGGGCAAAAGAGTCTCGATTTTTAAGGATGCCGAAAGAAGTGTAAATATAGACCATCACACTACCAATACTGAATTTGCACAGATAAATCTTGTAAACACAAATTCCTCGGCAGTAGGGGAAATAATATATCAGCTCATTAAAATGATGGGCATAACCCTTGACAGAGACATGGCAACATGTCTCTATGTTGCAATAGCTACGGATACTGGAGGATTTAGATACAGCAATACTACATCAATTACTCATCAGATTACAGCAGATCTTATCAATAACGGTGTGGATGTGGCCGATATATCTCAACTGGTATTTGAAACCACATCGCTGCCAAAGGTAAGGCTGATGGGCAGGGCTATTGAGAACTTGGAATTGTTTGAAAATGGAAAACTAGCCTTTGTCCATATCACTGATGACATGTTGAAAAGTTCTGATGCTGTGGAAGAGGATTGCGAGGGCTTAGTGAATATAGGTAGGAATATTGAAGGGGTAGAAGTATCGGTATTGATGAGACAGCGTGGAGATGATGAATTTAAGATTAACTTCAGGTCAAAGGCATATGTTGATGTCTCCCGCATAGCAAATAGATATTCCGGCGGTGGACATGTAAGAGCGGCCGGATGTACTGTTAAGGGGAGCATGAATGAAATCAAGAGTCTGCTGATAAAGGAGATTAGAGAAGTTTTATAGCTATGAATGGAATTTTGAATGTACTAAAGCCCCCGGGAATGACTTCCTTTGATGTTGTGGCATATTTGAGGGGATTATTGAAAATAAAAAAGATTGGACATACCGGGACACTGGATCCCGGGGCGGTGGGAGTTTTGCCTGTTTGTATCGGTAAGGCCACAAAGACTATTGAATACTTGGTGGACAAGGATAAGGTATATAGGGCGGAGCTTACACTGGGCATATCCACTGATACCCAGGATGGCTTGGGAAGGGTTGTGAAAGAGGCAAAAGTGAATTCTTCAAAGGATGAAATAGTTGCCGCGGTCAAATCCTTTGTCGGCAGCTATAGTCAGTTGCCTCCGATGTATTCGGCGATAAAGAAGAACGGAAAAAAACTTTACGAGCTAGCAAGAAGCGGTATTGAAGTAGAACGGAGTCCAAGAGAGGTTACGATTCATTTTATAAACATATTAAGCATAAAGGAAAACAAAATTATTTTTGATGTAGGGTGTTCTAAGGGTACTTATATAAGAACCTTATGCTCGGATATAGGGGAAAGGCTAGGTTGCGGCGGACACATGTCTTTTCTGGTCAGAATGAAGGCAGGTTGCTTTACTATTAAGAATTCATTAACCCTCGAACGTATTAAAGAGATGGTGGAAAACGACACAATAGAGAAGGCATTCACAGGCATTGAAGAGGTTTTTGAGGATTTTGAAAGGATATGTCTTAATAAAGAGGAAGAAAAGAAGTTTTTAAATGGAGGCTTCATTAAGATAGAAGATTCGGTACCGACTTTATTACAGAAGGTTTGTGTGTTCGGGGAAGACAAGAGAATGTTGGCTTTAGGAGAGACGGTTCTAAATAAGAAAGGTGAGTTTTCTCTCAAGCCTTTAAAGATATTTGTGTAGGGGAAGGCTCTACAAGCTGCTCCACTATGTTTCTTCCATATTATTCTTCACATAACTGAGTGATTTTGAGTGATTATAGGTGATATTTAAGTAGTATTAAGTGATATTTAAGTAATTTTGAGTAAATTTAAGTAAATTTGAGAAATATTGAGTAACATGAAGCTAATAAGTTTGGATTTAATGGAATAAAAGAAGTGTAAAAAATAGAAATATATAAAGGGAAGTATTATGAAAGTAGTATATGGGACGGATGAATGTACAAAATTTATAAGACCAACGGGTATAGGGCTTGGAAATTTCGATGGTTTACATGTGGGGCATCTGGCTTTGATTAACACGCTTATAACTGAATCGATTTTTAACTCTTTTGATTCGGTATTATATACATTTAGTAAGCACACTGAGAATATAATTAATAAAAAGTTGCATACGCCTTTGGTTATAACAAATGAAAAAAAAATTCAACTTTTGAAACGGACAAGGCTGGATTATTTGTATTTTGAGAAGTTTGATGAAGCCTTTTCTAAAATGAAGCCGGAAACCTTTGTGAAGGATATTCTTATAAAGAGATTGAATATGAAGCTTGCGGTTGCAGGCTTTAATTATAGGTTTGGGCACAGGGGGGAGGGGGATGTGGATCTTTTGCGGAAACTGGGCAAAGATCTGGGTTTCAGAGTTATTATTATTGAGCCAATAAAACAGGGGGATGATGTGGTAAGCAGCACCCTTGTAAGAAAGAATATTTTAAAGGGCGATATGGGTAGGGTTTTTGAACTTTTAGGAAGGCATTATTCCGTAACAGGAATTGTTGAGAAGGGCAGAAGGGTGGGTAACACAATAGGGTTTCCCACTGCCAATATCAGCCCTGAAAATGAGTTGGTTTTGCCCCCAGATGGGGTGTACATATCAAAGACCTGTATAGACGGCAAAATATATCCAGGAATAACCAACATAGGGAAGAACCCAACATTTGGAGGACTGGATAAAAGGTGTATCGAAACCCATATACTGAACTTTGAAAATCGCGATATTTATGGAAAGAAGATTGAGGTTTTTTTGATGGAAAGTGTAAGAGGAGAAAAGAAGTTTGACAGCGTGCAGCAGCTTATTGAACAAGTAAAAAGGGATGTTGAGGTTGCAAAAAATTACTTCCATTTATAAAAATTACATTTGAAGTGTTTGGAAGGAATATACATTATTCTGAAAAGGTGAAGTATCTGAGTGAAGAAAAAGGCGGAAAAAAACTCGAACTTCTGGAACATTTTTTCTTCACATATGCACTCAATCAGAAAAGCAGGGGAGTTTATGCCTCCCCGTCTATCGCAGTTTTCTTTTTAGCATATATCCCCAGAACATACCCTTCACAAATGCTAGTGCAAGTATTCCGGCTGCTGCTGCGGCACCCATGCTTATGGTGTATTCGCTGTCATTTGTCTCGTGTTGTCTGGTATGGGTTCTTGGATATTTTCTATATTGTCTGACATGATCCATTTGAATCCCTCCATTGTATTATTATTTTCAATACATAGATTTTTATTAGTGCACTGACATCCATAAACTTGCTTACCAATTATTGAATAAAGGTGGGGTTTTTTATTATACTATTAGTATTAACATCTTACATAAGGAGAGGATTTAACGAATGAGTACTTTGATTTCAGAAAGTCGTGTGTCACAGATTGCATCGGTTAATGGTATAAAGATTTTTCATATTAAAAGCCAAAAATTTAAGACCAATTCCATAAATATTTTTTTTCACGATGATTTAAGCAAAGAGAGGGCAACCAAAAATGCACTTCTGCCAGCAGTTTTGAAAAGAGGCTGCGAAGGGTATCCTACGAACCGTGATATTTCACTAAGGCTCGAAGAATTGTATGGGGCTGTGTTTGATTGTGGGGTGACCAAAAAGGGGGAGAGCCAGGTTATCCAGTTTTACCTTGAGTATGTTGCGGATAAATATGCAAAAGCTGATGAAAATCTTACGCAGAAAACCTTTGATCTTCTTTTAAATATAATTACAAAACCAATTGTTGAAAATAATGCCTTTAAGGATGAATACGTGGAGCAGGAATCTAAAAATCTAAAAGAGATGATTGAAGGGCGTATCAATGACAAGGTTCAATACGCAGTGGATAAATGCCTAGAAGAGATGTGCAAGGATGAACCCTTTGGTATATATGATTATGGAAGTGTGGAGGAATTACAGAAAATCAATGCCCAAAACCTTTATGAGCATTATAAATACTTCCTTGAAACGCTGCCAGTGTATGTTTTTATTTACGGTGATCTCGATGATAAGCAGATAAAATATATTATAGACGGTTTGTCCGGCATAAAACGGGGCAGTGTTAAGACTATCGGAAAGACAGGCATTGAAAGTAAAGTGGATGATGTAAAAAATATAACGGAAAGAATGAATGTAACCCAAGGTAAATTGTGCTTAGGATTTAGGACTAATGTTTCCCCTGACAGCGAAGACTATTACAAACTGATGCTATATAACAGCATTCTTGGCGGCGGACTTCACTCAAAGCTTTTTCAAAATGTGAGGGAAAAAGCCGGGCTGGCATACTACGTATTCTCACGGCTGGAGAAGTTTAAAGGATTGATGGTGGTCAGCAGCGGTATTGAAATAAATAACCGGGATAAGGCAATCGAAATAATAAAGAAGCAGCTTGAAGATATTAAAGACGGGAACATTTCCAACTATGAGTACGAAGCATCCATTAAGAGCATAGAAACAGGAGTCAAGTCGCTAAAAGACAGCCAGCTTCATGTTGTAGATTTTTATTTAAGTCAGTACATTATAGGAATAGATGATGCTCCCAATGACATTATTGAAAAGGTTAAACAGGTGACTAAAAAGGATGTGGTGGATATTGCAGAAAAAATTAAGCTGGACACCCTTTATTTTTTGACGTCTTTGGAATAATCATTAAAAAATGCTTGTAATTAATATACAATCGAAGGGAGAATTCATGCAGAATGGATATTAAGACTGTTGAGTATAAAAATGTTGATGAAGTAATGCATGTGCATGAGCATAAAAGTGGACTGAAAACCTTTGTAATACCGAAAAAAGGATATTCAAAAAAGTATGCAACCTTTGCAACCCATTACGGTTCTATTAACAATGAGTTTTCTTTGGGCGAAGGTGAGGGTGTTATTAGGGTTCCCGACGGGATTGCTCATTTTTTGGAGCACAAGCTTTTTGAACAGGAAGACGGAAGTGTAATGGATAAGTTCTCAAAGCTTGGTTCAAATCCCAATGCATATACCGGCTTTGCCCAGACTGTGTATCTTTTTTCCTGTACAGACCGGTTTAAGGATAATTTTGAGCTGTTGCTGACCTTTGTTCAGAATCCTCATATAACGGAAGAAAGTGTTGAAAAAGAAAAGCAAATAATAGGTCAGGAAATCAGAATGTATAACGATAACCCGAACTGGAGAGTGTTTTTCAACCTTCTTGACGCATTTTATGAGAAGAATCCCGTAAAGATCGATATTGCGGGAAGCATTGAAAGCATAAGTAAAATTAATAAAAATGTGCTTTATACCTGCTATAATACCTTTTATCATCCTTCCAACATGATGGTTTTAGTGGTGGGGGATGTTGAGCCTGCTGAGGTATTTTCCCAGGTGGAAGAAAACATTATTGCAAAGGATAAAAGGCCCGAGATAAAGAGAATTTTTCCCGAAGACCCTGCCGGAATCAGAAAGGACTATATAGAGCAGAAACTGGCTGTTTCCATGCCCTTATTCCAGATGGGATTTAAGGATATTAATTTTAACTCAAAGGGCATTGAATGCTTAAAGAGGGAAATAGCGGTAAAGATCCTACTTGACATGGTAATGGGCAGAAGCTCAGAACTTTATAACAGGCTTTATAATGATGGACTTATAAACAATACCTTTGGCTTTGACTATAGTATCGAGGAGAGCTACGCATATTCAGCCTTTGGCGGTGAGTCAAAAGAGCCTTTCAAGGTCAAGGAGAGGGTGGTTGAAGAGATTGGAAGCATACGAAATAAAGGTCTGGATCAAAACAGCTATGAACGCATTAAAAGGGCAATGAACGGAAGATTTATAAGACAGCTAAATTCCATAGAAAGAATTTCCCATATGTTTATTTCCGTGTATTTTAAAGATGTAAACATGTTTGATTATTTTAATGTCTATGAGAATATGTCTTTTGATTATGTAAAAACAGTATTTGATGAATATTTTAATCTCGACAATTTGGCATTGTCAGTGATAAATCCTGTATAAGGGGGAATATTGATGGATGATATAAACATAGTAAAGTTTCCGGGGCTGGGTTTGGAATTTAAAATAGACAGGGTTGCTTTCTCCTTTTTTGGTATCCCTGTTTATTGGTACGGTATTATCATTTCAGCGGGTTTTTTGCTAGCAATATTTTTGGGTCTAAAGAATTGCAAGAAATTCGGGATAAAGTCCGATGATGTTTTGGATCTTGTTTTCTGGGCGGCTCCTTCGGCTATTATAGGTGCGAGGATATATTACATTTTATTTAACTGGCATGAGTTTGACGGGAATATAATGAAGATGATTAACATCAGAGAAGGTGGACTCGCTATTTATGGAGGAATTATCGGAGGGGTGCTGGCAGGCTATATTTTTACCAAAGTAAAGAAAATTGATTTTCTAACTGTTGCAGATTTGGCTGGACCATACTTTATTATGGCACAGGGAATCGGGCGTTGGGGAAACTTTGTAAATCAGGAGGCCTTTGGCCGCAACACAAACCTTCCTTGGGGAATGCACAGCAAAGCAATACAGGAGTATCTTGAAAGGCTTGGGGACAGCAATATTGACCCACTGACCCCGGTTCATCCGGCCTTTTTATACGAATCCATATGGGATTTAGGTGTATTCCTGTTTCTTTTGTGGTATAGAAAAAGATATAAGGTTAAGGGAGAGCTTTTTTTCCTTTATATGATGCTGTATGGCGTTGGCAGGGCTTGGATTGAAGGGTTACGAACCGACAGCCTTTACATAGGTGGCACGAATATCAAGGCATCCCAACTTCTTGCCATAGCTTTTGCGGTGATATTTGCTGCTGTAATTTTCATAAGACGAAGGATGTGTTCCGGGAGTACATCGGCATACAACGCAAACGCCGGCACAAATGTTAATGCGGGGGAAGACACAAAGGTTGTGACAAATTCTGATGCAGAGGTTAATGAAAACTCCGATGCTAATGCCCACATAGAGCTTAACTCAGACAGTAATTCCGAGGTAGAACCCTAGGTGTTGGAAAAATGACGTAAATTGGCGATAAATACAAGATAATGGCGAATGATTTCAATAAGCACACGCATGTTAAGGAGAAAACATAATAACACGACATGAATTATTGAAATATTACATTATCATTACATTTTTCGAAGACTATTGACTCATAATTAGTATTTTTTTATAATTGAGGGGCAAAAAACTAGTACGCATGTCAAAAAATATACTTTTGGGCCGTGCGGGGTATTTACAAAAGAAAATGGCGGTGTGTCACATGAATCAGTTAAAAATTCAAGATTTACAGACCCAGTTAAATCGTTTGATAGACAAAGGTGATGATTATTCCAAAATATATGAACTAAGTGTCAAGCTTGATATGCTCATAGTTCAGTATTACAACGAGAAATTAAAGCTTAAGAAAGGTGATTGTCACCTAACTTATTAATCTTATGTTTTTTGAAGATAATTTTTGTTTAATTTGTAATTTTCGAGAAATCATATAAAAGAAGCCATATATATTTATCTATTGAACTCAAAGTCTTAATATAAAATGTAATTGAGTTCAATAGTATGACGATTTCTATGGTTAAATATTGGTATTGGTTGACATTGTGTTAATGAAAAAATATAATTAAATTGTTATTATGATTTTAATTACTACTGTTAAGCTATAAAATAATCAGGGTTGACAGTAGTTTTCACTTATATAGTACTACAATTCATTATTAAAGGTGGCCTTTATGTATATTGTTGAAAAAACAAAGAATTTCAACATTTTTAAGAACTTTGATTACATTCTTTTTATTGCAGTTATTGCTCTTTCCATTATTGGCTGCTTTGTTGCAAGAAGTGCGGTCAATACCTTCCCAAGCAGCAGGAAAATGATGATTGTGCATATTGGATGCTTGGTGGTTGGAGCTATGATGGCTGTTGCAATCAGTTTTCTTGATTATAAGAATTTTAAAATACCGGGAATTCTGTTTTATTTATTTACTATTGCACTTTTGGTACTTGTTCTCTTTAAGGGTACCGGTGAAGAATTGGGAAGCAGAAACCGGCTTGTGTTTATGGGATTTACGTTTCAGCCTTCGGAGCTGGCGAAGATATCCATTGTTGTTGTCGGCTCTATTTTTCTTAAGAGAATTTATAATGGGGAAAAGAAAAAAACGGCTAACATAGTTAAGTTTATTATTTATTCCTCGATACCGGTGCTACTGATTTTGGCTCAAAAGGATTTTGGCGTTGTTGCGGTGTTTATATGTGCAATTTTTATAATGACGTTCTTCTGTGGACTTCGTTATAAACATATACTCATGATGCTCGGAACAGGAATTCTCACGGCACCGTTTGTTTGGTTTTTTTTACTTAACGATAACAGGCGAAACAGGATAAGGGTTTTTTTGAATCCTGAACTGGATCCGTTAGATGCCGGCTGGAATGTTATCAGGTCAAAAATGGCAGTTGGCTCGGGCAAAATTTTCGGCAAAGGGTTGTTTAAGGGGATTCAAACCCAAAACTCAATGGTACCCGTGAAGGAGTCGGATTTTATATTTTCGGTGGTGGGGGAGGAACTGGGCTTTGTGGGTGCGGTCATCATACTGCTGTTGGTGTTTTTCATCCTTGCGAGATTCCTGATTATTGCAAAGAATGCAAGAGATACCTATGGGACCTTTCTGGTCATTGGCTTGGGCAGCTTTTTTGCAGTGAACTTTATTGAGAATATAGGTATGAGTATTGGACTGTTGCCGGTTACAGGAATACCATTACCCTTTATCAGCGTCGGGGGAAGTGCGATGCTGACCAACATGCTTTCCATTGGAATTATCCTCAGCGTATCTGCTAGAAGGAATAAGGGACGTTTTTAGCTTGATGTGGTAATGTGAACGAGAATGTGAATGGAACTTAATTTTCTTTCACATTTTTGTTTACGTTAATTTATGTTTGATTAATATGCCCAGCATTATAATTTAATAAATTTTCGTAAAAAGATAGGACTAGTTTCCTATCTTTTATTTTTTTTGTAGGAAATTTTCAAAATAGTCTTGATTATTAAGCAGTTTTGCACTAAAATTGAATTATAAGTGGTGGAAAGTGGTGCGAAGTGGTGGATGATACCAAAATGTGAGGTGAAATAGTTGTTTTATGGTGAATACCAGCATTCGGTTGATACAAAAGGCCGGGTCATAATTCCTTCTAAATTTAGGGACGGGCTTGGTGAGAAGTTTATTTTAACCAAAGGTCTGGATAACTGTTTGTTTGCGTATTCATCAGAAGAATGGACTAATCTGGAGACAAAGCTCAGATCACTTCCGTTCACCGATAAGGATGTAAGGGCGTTTGTAAGATTTTTCTTTGCGGGTGCTACCGAATGTGAATTGGACAAGCAGGGAAGAATACTCATACCACAAAACCTGAGAGAGTATGCGAGTCTGGAAAAGGATGTATACATTATAGGTGTATCCACCAGAGTTGAAGTGTGGGATAAGGGTAAATGGGAGAACTATTCAGGAGATGAGAACATGAGTGCCGAAAGTATTGCCGAAAAGATGGCGATGCTTGGAATATAGGCATTGGTGTACAGCGTACCATAAGCCTGCACGGATTTTCAAAAAACTTTAGTAAGGAGAGTTGGTTGGCTTTAATGAACTTTGATCACAAACCGGTATTGCTTGAAGAATCTGTATCTAACCTAAAAATCAAGCCAGATGGCGTTTATGTAGACGGTACATTGGGAGGAGCAGGTCATTCGACGGAAATATTAAAAAGACTTGGAGAAAACGGTATATTAATCGGTCTGGATCAGGACGAGTTTGCAATTGAAACTTCACTTAAAAGGCTAGCCGCATTAAACAGCCGTGCTAAGGTTATTCTTGAAAATACGAATTTTGAAAACATCAGGGATGTGTGCATTAAAAACGGTATTGAATCTGTTGACGGCATTTTACTCGACATAGGAGTGTCCTCCCATCAGCTGGATGAGACCGAAAGAGGGTTTAGTTACAACAAAAACGCACCTTTGGATATGAGGATGGATAGAAGAAATGAGTTGAATGCTAAGACCATTGTTAATGAGTACAGTTTTGAGGAGATAAGGGACATTGTTAAAAACTACGGAGAGGAAAGATGGGCATCACGTATTGCAGAGTTTATTGTAAGGGCGAGGGAAACAAGACCGATTGAGATGACGGAAGACCTAGTGGAGATAATTAAGGCTGCAATACCGGAATCTGCAAGACGCAAGGGTCCTCACCCAGCAAAACGTACATTTCAGGCACTGAGAATAGCAGTCAATGACGAGTTGGGAGTACTAAAAAGAGCTATTGACGAAGGGATAGAATTGTTGAAGCAGGACGGAAGATTTTGCATAATAACGTTTCAGTCTCTTGAGGACAGAATTGTAAAGAATGAGTTCAATAAGAGAGTAAACCCATGTACATGTCCAGGAGAGTTTCCGGTTTGTATATGCGGTAAGAAACCGACAGCCAGGCTTGTAGTGAGAAAACCGATAATTCCTTCGGAACGTGAGATTGAGGACAATCCAAGATCAAGAAGTGCAAAATTAAGGGTTTTAGAAAAAATTTAACATATACACAAACTAAGTAGAACAAAGGATAAAGAGAAAAAACACTAAAGAAAAAGTTTTAAATTACAAAGGAAAAAATGAAATTTGAAAAACAAAAGATAAAAAAGCAAGACTGAAAGATGAGGGCTACAAAAGAAAAGAGTAAACTTATGGAATTAAAAACAAAAGATGAAAACTTATTAAACAAAAGAAAAAAGTTAAAACAAAAGATGAAATTACACAAAAGAGAAAAGATTATTAAACAAAAGAAAAATAATTGAAAAAACTAAGGGAAAAGAGAAAGACAAGAAAGAACGAATTACAAAAGAAAAAGCCTCAGGGTCGATGTTTTTGAAAGTGATTTATTCCGGAGAGGTAGGTTTTTTAGTTTGACATCCGGATTTGTTAGCGGTATTTCATTTAGGTGAAATGACCAATGATCAAGGGGGCTCGCTGCCCCTGAGATTTTATTAGTGGGATTTCACGAAGTGAAATGACCAAAAAGCGAAAGGGCTCGATGCCCTGAAAGCTTTTGTTGTCTGTCTTAAAAAAGTTATCTTATGCGACACCTCTGGCATCATCAAAGAAGCCTTCAATTTAGCATTTCGAAGCGGGAATAAAAAGTACGAGGTGAATAACTATGATAGAGGGAAAGAATTATATTCAGGGAACAGCGGCGAGAAAACTTGAATATGACGTTTATGTAGAAAATAAAGTCCTTAGTGCGAAGAAAAAGCAGAGGAATAACAATAAAGTCAAAAGGAAGGCTATATTTTGCGTTCTTGTTATTTTTGCATTAGGATGCTTGGCAATGTATAGAAATGCACAAATAACTGAGGTGAATTATGCAATTGACAGGCAGTTACACGCTTACAATGAGATTAAGAATGAGAATATAAGGCTAAAGGTTGACATAGAAAACAGTATTAATATTCAAGAGGTTAAGGAATATGCAGAAAAAAAGCTTGGCATGCATAAGCCCGATGGTCATCAGATTACATACGTAAAGATTCCACAAAAAGATATTACTATCGTTTCTGAAGTAGCCCAGCTTGAAGAAAGTAAAAATTCCGGTATTTTCTCTGCCCTTTTAAATAAGGTGAATTTAATAGTAAGTATGCTTTATTAGAAAAATAAAATTTATTTTTATATATGTCTTTATATATGTTGAAAGTTTAAAGTAAACCGCTTGGGGGGCAGATTATTATTAAGCCTCTTTTTCTTATTATTAGTATTGTATTGGATTAGCTGTAGTATAATTATAGCATACGCATGTTTTTTATTGTTTATATAGATGGAGGGGGATAGGTTTGGCTGATAATACTACTCTGATAATGAAAAAGAGACTTTTGGTAGCATTAATGGTTTTTTCTTTTCTGGTTTTATGTCTGATTGCTAGGGTTGGATGGCTTCAATTGGTCAGGGGGGAAGAACTTCAAAAAAAGGCTTTTGAACAGCAGAACAGTGATAGAGAGATACCTCCAAGAAGAGGGTCAATCCTGGACAGAAACGGAAAAGAATTGGCCATGAGTGCCACTGTTGACCGGATAGTTGTAAATCCCACGGAGATTGATAAGTCCGATGAGGAAGAGATTTCCCAAAAGTTGGCGGAATTTTTGGATGTGGATAAGGACTTTGTGCTGAAAAAAGTAAGCAACGATAAAAGTCGTTATGAGGTAATAAAGAAAAGAGTGGAAAAGAATGTCGGTGACCGGATAAGACAGTGGAAGAGCGAAGAAAATATACATGGCGTGTATATTGATGAGGATTCAAAAAGGTATTATCCCAACGGAAACATTGCTGCACACGTAATTGGCTTTACAGGAGAAGACAATCAAGGGCTTGATGGAATAGAGAAAACAATGGAGAAGTATTTGAAGGGTATGCCGGGCAAGATATTGAGCGAGGTTGATGCCCGCGGAAGGCAGATGCCCAATTATCAAAATAAGCGTATTGATCCCCAGGATGGGTTAAATGTGGTGCTTACCATAGATGAAACCATTCAGTATTTTGCAACGGAGGCACTGCAAAAGGCTATCGATGACAACAAGGTTGCAAATGGCGGTGTAGTCATTGTGTTAGATCCCAGAAACGGAGAAATTCTCGCATTGGTGTCAAAGCCGGACTATAATTTAAATAGCCCTAGGGCATGTCCACCGGGAGCTGATCCGGCAACCTGGACCGGAACCAGTCAGAAGGATATAGATTTGTTATATAAAACTGTATGGAGGAACAAGGCAGTTTCCGATACCTATGAACCGGGTTCTACTTTCAAAGCCATTACTTCGGCCATTGCTTTTGAAGAGGGGGTCGTCACACCGGAAACCAGAACCAGTGATAAAACTATTGAGGTTCAGGGGTGGAAAATTAATTGCTGGAAGCCTAATTTCCATGGAGAAGAATCTTTTAGAGAAGCGGTTTATAATTCCTGTAACCCTGCATTTGTCAGGGCAGCTCTGAATGTTGGAGTAAATAAGTTTTATAAATACCTGAGGGCTTTTGGATTATATGACAGGACAGGAATAGAGCTTCCCGGCGAGGCTAAGGGAAACTTTCACGCAAAGCCCCAAGAGATTGACCTTGCCACCGCGTCCTTTGGACAGACGTTTACAATAACTCCTATGGAGCTTATTACCGCTTATGGTGCCCTAGCAAATGGGGGCTCACTTATAAAACCAAGGCTGGTTAAAGAGATTGTTGATTCGGAAGGCAATGTTGTTGTGAAAACCCAGCCAGAGGTTGTAAGGAATGTTA
>JAAYTO010000135.1 GCA_012523755.1 Clostridium sp.
AAATCTACAACAACTAAATGTCTTTGCAAAGAATTCTTTCTGTTCTTCTGTAGGATATATTCTATATTTATAGGCTTTTAACATATATTTCGCCTCACTTTCCTTGACTTTCTATATATTTTTTAATAACATCTATTGGTGCTCCTCCAGTTGTAAGTAAACAAAAACTCTTTGACCAAAAATATTCTTTCCACAGACTCTTCCTTATCTGTGGGAACTCCTTCTTTATATTAAAAATATTATCACAAAAAAGAAAATCAAGTCAATAATATAATAAAGGTAGATTAAATAAATTTGAAGAAAAATATGAGAGAAAACTTAAGTTTCGCAGTTTAATTTTTATTATGCAAGTTTATTGCATTAAGATAATGCCTCAAATTACCACAAAAAAGGTATTGACATCAAAATCAACTTATATTATAATTATAAAGTCCTTTGAGGAAAACACATAAAACTGCCGGAGTGGCGGAATTGGCAGACGCACAGGACTTAAAATCCTGCGGGCCCAAAAGCCCGTACCGGTTCGATTCCGGTCTCCGGCACCAACTTATCATCGCGGGGTGGAGCAGCATGGTAGCTCGTCGGGCTCATAACCCGAAGGTCGAGGGTTCAAATCCCTCCCCCGCTACCACAAAAGTGAAGAGCCGCAAAAGTTTGCGGCTCTTATTTGCAATTTTTTTAAAAAATCGGAAGAATTAAATACCGACAATAACATAGCACTTGTGTGCTCATTTAAAAAAGAGGCATCAGTAACAATATGTTTTTTAATTGTAATGGAGGTTGTAATCAAGTGCCAAATATCGGGGTTTGCTTTTCTGGGGGTATAGCAAAAGGTGCATTTCAGATTGGATTTTGCAAAGCATTATTAAATTATATTAAGCTTGATGATATTAGTGCAGTAAGTGCTTCATCTATTGGCTCATGGAATGCTGCTGCCTTTTTAACCGAAAACATAGATTATGCTGAAGAATTATGGCTTGACAACGGTGCGGAACGATTGCACAAGACAATACATTTATTGACCAAACGCCTTAATACATTTAACAGGTTTGATTTGATGATTAATGATAATATAAATATCGATAAAGATTTTTTCGTTACTTGCTGCGAATTTCCATCTATGAGCGTAAATCACTATAATGTGAAGGGATGGGAACCGTCGGAAATAAGGAAAATATTGCATGCGGCTGTGTCAATCCCCTCTCTAATGCAGCCCATTAAGGTGAATAACAAAAAATTAATTGATGGTGCTTTCAGGGATAATATACCCTTGAAACCCTTATTAGACATAGACCTTGACCTTATATTTGTGGTGCACTTCGATCCTTTCTGGGTATATCAGGGAGATGCACAAAACTCAGATAAAATCATCAACTTATGTTTCTTTATAAACGAACACATCATTAAAAACTCTTTTGACTTCAGAAACAAAAGCATATCAAAAATGATCGACATGGGATATATTAGGACAACCGAATTGCTGGAAACACTTTTTAGGAACGGAACAAAAGACCTAGAATACATTCTTCACGTTAATAAAGCCTATAACACTAAAGCACTTAATGCAGACAAAGGATTGAATACTGATCGTATGATAAATATTATGAATGAAGTTTCCAATAAAGCTGAAAGATTGCTGAAAAAAATTATAAACTCGTAGTATATTCCCAAATTGCCTATGTAAGAAGAAGTTTGAGAATCTTTACGATTCAACAACAAGTCTAGTGCCCGCAATAATAAATCGTGTCACATGTAAAAAAGCAATAGCAAACACTCATGTGGTTATACCCAGCAAAACCTGAGTTTTTATACACAAAAACACTGGCAAGAATTAATGCTTATAAATTAAATAATATGATTAATACTGTACTGATTTTCTGTAGCCTCCGCTTCCCCTTTTCGACTCAAAACTCTTTTTGAGATCATGCAATTTTTCATCACTATCTTTCATGAACTTTGCAAGACGCTCTTCAAAGGTAAGGTTGGAAAGGCGATCGTTACCCCAATCTATTTCCTCGGGTTTTGTAGATCTAACAATCGGACTCTTGGAATTTTTGTTGTCTAATGCCCTCTTAATAGACAAGCTGATTTTTCCGTTATTGTCTACAGAAATGATTTTAACCTTTACCGTTTGATTCTCTTTAAGATGAGTCTTGATGTCCTTTACGTACTCCTCGGCTATCTCTGAGATGTGAACCAAGCCGGTCTGACCATTTGAGAGTTGAACAAAAGCCCCAAAATTAGTAATGCCTGAGACTTTACCATCGACAATTTTTCCTACTTCAACGAGCATAAATAAGTTAATCCTCCTAATTAAATAAGGTGCTTATATGTTCTGCAACAACCCTCTTAAATACCCCTTTTAGATATTGCTAAAACATATACCTTTATTAATTTTGTAGGCTGCATAAGCTCTTATGTAAAGAACTTAGTACAATCCATATAGATTATATAATATGATATTGGTTAATGTCAAGCATATCCAATTTTTAAATATTGCCATAGAACTACTGCAATTTAAAAAATGGAGACTATAATGGAGTCCATTAATCAATATCAATAAATATCTTCTCACCGTCCTTAATCATTCCTAGATTCTCTCTAGCAATCTTTTCTCTGTACTCATCGGAGTTTATTTCCTGTTTCTGCTGTATAAGCTTCTTATTAAGCTCATTCTCCCGTTCAATATTCAACTGTATTTTCTCCAGTTCTTTTTGTTGGTCACGCATCATTTTCTCCTGTTTTATAAGGACAATTCCGATGTTCAGTATAAAAACTCCAGTTATAAGAATTAAACCCCAACTACGCTTTTTTCTTTTGCTCATAACCCAAACTCTCCTTTGGCAAAACTATACACTCTGAGAATAATAGTATATCAGGCTTTTAAACTAAATTACAATATATATTTATTCTAATTCTATGCCCATTAACAAAATCCTCCTATATTATATTTTTTTCCTAATATTTTTAAATAATTTTTTTGAAATCCTCAACCTATCAAGTTTATTTCTGCTTGCCCTTTTTATCTTGTTTATACACTGCGATATTATCTTATAAATACGTTTTGCAGGAAAGCCAAGTAATTTGAGTACTATCTTTATCGGTAACAGTATTATGGTAAAGGCAAAAACTGCGACTTTATACACTACCCTGATTAGAAATAAAAACACTTTCATGACAATCCTGCTCAAAAGAAAAGCGTATAGGATAATGCCAATAATCACGCCTAATATAAGGTATCCTCTTATTTCCCCTTCATTACTCCGATATACAACGGCAAAAAGAACTAATGCTACAATAATCCAATAAATAAAATCCTCAAAGTATACAATGAGATTACCGGATTTTATAGCCTTCCTTCTCACCCTGAAAATATCATATACAAATGCTATTATCATGCCGCCTAAAACGCAACTTAAAAAAACATATGCCTGATTGCTAACAGAAACCCACAATTCCATCACTTATCCTATCTAAACATTTTAGCAAAAAACCCCATGCCTTTTGATCTTCCATCTTTCTCACTGTATTCGCAGCTGATTACATATCCTTCTATGCTTAGTTCTGAGCTTTCCCGACTTAATTTGTTTATATGAAGATCTTCTCCCCGAACAACTAAAATTCCTAATTCCGTATCCACTACGACCATTTCGTCATTAAAGCTTTCCACATCAATAACGCCGGATATACTTAGTTTCTCTCTGTTTTCCAGTATAAGGTTCTGCACACAAGTCTTTTGCGTTTTTTTATCATCAATCATTTTTATCCCTCCAATTTTATGTTATACTTATAACACCTCGACTCAAAGGAAATTCTTCCATTGTGGAAAAAATTTCTTACTTTCACGGTGTTTCAACGAGGCCAAAGATTGCTCACCGCCTTAAAGGCTAATCGGCATCCGCCACTTATAAAAGTCTTGGACATTTATTGCCTCGTTATAAATATTTATGCATGTACAATATAAAATATGTGCCATATTATGCTATATGTTTAAATTTTAATTCTCTTTCTTAGGCAATAATAAAAGGCACATTTAAGGATGTTACGTAAATGTAACCTACTTAAATTGTGCCGTTTCATATTAATCACTGCTCTTTACATGTTAACACTAATTATGTTCAGCTATTGTATTGCCCACTACACATTTATACATCTTTGTTGCTATTCAAAATCTGATAGCTGGATATTTAAAGCATTAACCGAGATTTGTAATTCATATACCAACAAGCCTAATGAAATCAACAAAAATAATAAACTGATGCCAAATACAATGTCTGCTAAAATCACAAGGTTAAAAAAAAGCAAGAACATGCACGTAACACAGAAGAAAAAACTCAGAGCACCAAATATCTGCATGTTTTTTATAATGCAAATTCTTTTTTTTAAATTATACATCTGCCCTTTTGTGACTTCATCAGGATGTTCTTTATATTTAGCGTATAAATCGCGGATCAGTTGAGCCAACACAATGAAGCGATTTGTGTATGCGAGCATCAACAGCGAAATAGCTGGAAATAGTAATGCCGGTGTTGTAAGCTCCATATAATCATTCCCTTCAAAAGTTCTATATGATATATATCCCATTTAGCCGTGTCTAAACATGGTACTTCAGATTTGAATACTGCACCCATTTATAAGAAAGGACTTCTCCACCATAAGACTAATTGCTTAATATCTCATACATTTCTTTTGAATCAGCTTTTAAGACATGTTCAGCTACTGAAATTACCTTAGCCCGTGTAGTGGTGTTTCCAAACTGTATCTCGATTATATCGCCAACCTCTATATCTGTACCGGGCTTTGCAACTTTATCATTTACTTTTATCCTTCCCTGTTTGCATGCCTCATTTGCCAGTGAACGTCTTTTTATAAGCCTTGAGACTTTAAGATACTTATCAATTCTCATTTTAGCAAAATCCCCCTATAAATAGTTTCTTCCCAAAGCCAACTTCATAGAATTTTTTCGAATATTAAACGATCTCTTTTTAAGCAAACTTTGATTGGAATCATGGCCTAAAAAGCGAAAGGGGCTCAATGCCCCGTGACTTTGCTCCATAAACCTGTATAAATACTATGAAACAGGATCCAGTTTTATTTATTTACTAATTCCTTTAATCCTTTTCCAACCTTAAAAACAGGTGCTTTAGTAGCAGGAATAATTATTTCCTCTTTTGTCTGAGGATTTCTTCCCTTTCTCTCAGCCCTTTCCCTTACTTCGAATGTGCCAAATCCTACCAGTTGGATTTTATCGCCTTTTGCAAGTGCATCTTCAACGCTTTCAACAAAAGCATTTAGAGCCTTCTCAGCATCCTTTTTCGATAACTGGCTTTTTTCCGCCATACTTGCAACTAATTCTGTCTTATTCATGTAACAATCCTCCTAATTCTTTGTTATGGATTTTTTGTTGAAACATTTGTTTCTTTATTTTAAATTAAATATCAGGCATCATAAATCACAGGTATTAATTATTCTCCATAAATTCTAAAATTCCTCCTTTCGCTCAATTGATTTATGCAATCTTCTTTAATTTTGTCTTTTAGCTTTATTCCACAGCTCGTCCATTTGTGCCAAAGACATTTCTTGAAGAGTCTTTCCGGCTTTTGCCGCCTCCTTCTCGATAAATTCAAATCTCTTTATAAACTTGTTTATCGTTCCGGTTAATGCCAGTTCCGGTTGCACTTTCACGAATCTTGACAAATTAACTATGGAAAATAATGCATCTCCCAATTCATCCTTTATTCTTTCCACATCTTTACTCTTATATACATGTTTTAATTCATCTATTTCTTCTAAAATCTTTGAAAATGCATCTTCGATATCATCCCAATCAAAGCCTACCTGTGCTGCCTTTTGCTGAACTTTATAGCTTCTCATAAGAGCGGGAAGATTTGAAGGTACACTCTTAAGAACCTCTGTCTGGCTCTTCATACCCTTCTCTTTTTTCTTTATCTCCTCCCAATTAGCCACAACATCATCGGCAGTATTGGCTTTAACCTCACCAAAAACATGGGTGTGCCGGAGCACCATCTTTCTACAAACACCGGTTATAATATCATCCATTGTAAATTCCTTTTGCTCCTGCCCTATTTGTGCATGAAAAACAATCTGAAGCAAAAGATCACCCAATTCTTCACAGAGCCTGTCCTTATCCTTTAAATCTATTGCCTCAAGAACTTCGTAAGTCTCTTCAATTAAGTACTTTTTCAAAGTCTCATGGTTTTGCTCCCTATCCCAGGGACACCCGTTTTCGCTCCGCAAAAGCTTCATAATATCGAGCAAATCTTCAAAAGTATATTTTTCTTTTAACATTAAATCAACTCCCAAGCAGCATTTGGTCGTTTTCAATTATATCAAATGTCCTCAACAAATACCATAAACACGTCCAAAAAGAAAAAAACAAAAGCTCCGGGGGCATCGAGCTCCCATCGCTTTTTGGTATTTCACTTCGTGAAATACCAAAAAATAAAAGTTTAAGGGGCGTTAAACGCCCCTTTCGCTTTCAGTCAGATTTTGATTTTGTATTTAAATGATCTTGAATTCATCCTGAACACACTTTGGCAATATCATGATTCTCTAAACCAGAAAACACTGCAAACATAATTATTTTACTGTTCCATTTGTTTTCCCAAAAAACCTGCAGCTGTCTGTGCAAGTTTAGCTTCAATCTCGCCCATACGCACTTCAGGGTCCGTTGATAAAAACATAACAGCTCCAATAGGATCACCCTCGGAAATAATAGGACTAACCACCTGAGAGTAGTATTTTCTTTCTCCTCCCTCATCCGCTAAAATGCTGATGCTCTTTTCCTCAGGTGTTTTTACAATAAATGTAGTCTTTTCCTCCATCACTTTTTCAATTTCCGGACTCAAAGACTTCTCAAGAAATTCCTTTTTAGATGCACCTGATACCGCTATAATTGTATCTCTATCTGAAATACAGGTTATATGTCCACTTGTTTTGTGCAACGATTCAGCGTATTGAGCAGCAAAATCACTTAACTCTCCAATTGGTGAATACTTCTTTAATATTACTTCTCCTTCTCTATCGGTAAATATTTCAAGAGGATCACCTTCCCTGATTCTTAATGTTCTTCTGATTTCCTTTGGAATAACTACTCTTCCCAGGTCATCTATTCTTCTAACTATTCCGGTTGCTTTCACTTTATTTTTACCTCCTTTTCTATTTATGTTGTTGGTACAGTTTTATTATTAATTATTTATTGGAGTTTTATACATTACAGGTGAATTATGATAGCTTATTATTCCAAATTTCTACAAGCTTCGAAAAGCACAGTAACAAAAGGTTCTTCTTAGCTTTTTTAAGAATTTTACTTTGTGAAGTTATTAAAAAAGCTGAAGAAAAATATTCCAAAAATTTAAGTTTCATCTACTTTTTTCTTCACTTAATAGTTACACTCATCAACAGTGTCACATAAAAATCGATGTACTTTCTTAGACAACAAAAAAAGACCGGCTAACCGATCTTTTTTAAATATCCTTTAGTAAACTGACGATATTGCTGATTCATAGACTTCACAGTCATTAATTATCAGCTCATGCAAAGTAAATTACCAAAACCAGAAAAGCAATTATTATACTTTTATTCTTCCTATAGCAAATTCATTTTTTATAATATCATATTTAGGGTCTTTAACCCACTCTTTTAATATTTCATCATATTTTTCGGAGAGGACAACATTTCTGACCTTTTCGACAACATCAGCATATTCTGTCCTACCTTCTATTTTTACAACATGATATCCAAAACTCGTCTCAACTATGCTGGTATCTCCAACCTTGTTCTTCACAGCCCAATCTGTAAACGGTTTTAAATCCTCAACCAGATCCTTGAAATAATCTACTTGAAGAAGTCCCTTGTTTTTGTCTACTCCGCCGTCATCAGAAAGTTCTGTTGCCAATTTCTCCATATTCTCACCGTTATTAACCCTCTCAAGAATTTCTTCTGCTTCCTCGTATTTCTTTTTCTTTTCTTCTTCCGACAGAGGCTCCCCGGTCTCTTTATTCCATGTACTAAGCAATATATGCCTTACGTCTACCGTATCAAAGGTATCTTTATTTTCATTATACCTCTTTTTCAACTCTTCTTCCGCCACATCTATTTTTTTCTGCTCCTGATCTACAAACTTATAGATTAGCCTTAGATTTTTGAATACATTTTTGCATTCTTCCACACTAATCCCATACATTTCCTTAATTAATTCTTCAGGCTTTTTAATATTCTGATCTTTCGAAGCGACCTGATTGCTTAAAATAATCTCATTAAAAAACTGCTCTATTGAATCGTCGATTATCTTAATATCATTGTCATTTAAAAACAAACCACTTTCTTTAGCTTTTATAAGCTGTATCTTATATTCTTTTATACTGTCTAAGGCTCTTTGCCTAGCAATCTCTTTTGCATCAATTCCATCTACCTTTGAGTCCCAGAATGCCTTCTTCGACTCTTCATCATTAATGTTTGCATCATTTTCCATTTGATACTTTACCGTAGAAAGAAAATACTTATAATCGGCACTGGAGATCTTATTCCCCGCAATGGTGGCTACATAGCTCGTAATACTTGAATACCATATATAGCCTCCCAACGCCAGAACAACCACTGCTATCGCAGTAACAAGCATAATCGTTTTCATTTTGTCATTTTTTTTATTTTTTTTCTTTTTGCCCAATAGAATCCCTCACATTCACTAAGTAATATAGACTATTTTCTAAAATCCTATTAATCTATAGAATTTTAGAAATAGTTCTAAAAAAGTTCAATAAGTTATTTTTTTGAGGCTTTTTATTTTGTCCCGTTATATCTACAAAATAACCCCAACTATATACATTATAATAAATTGTACACTTTACTGCAATTTATTAATGTCCTGTAACAAAATTTTAATATTACCCAGTAATTCACTTCTCTTTATATCGGTAGTTTTGTATGTAATGTAAGGATTGCCACTCGCCGTAAAAAGAAGTTTCCTTCTATACTTTTCCATGAGCCTTCCTAACGCCTCAAAGTTAATATTTCTGTTTTGGGCATACTGGAATATCACATTGCCGTCTTTCTCCTGTATCGACAAAAAACCACATATTCCAGCCAAGGATTTAATTAATGCAATCTCCAGCAAATTCCTTACAGATTCCGGTATCTCGCCATAGCGATCCATAAGCTCATCTTCAACATCTAAAACATCCTGCTCATTATTTATTGACGCAATCTTTTTATATATTTCTATCTTTTGATTTTCATCTTCTATATACTCATCATCTATATAAGCACTTATGTTAATATCTATAGATATCTCAAGATCACTGTCAGAAACGGGATTTCCCTGAAGCTCGTTTATTGCTTCGGCAAGAAGCCTGCAGTACATGTCATAACCCACAGAGTCTATGTGCCCGTGCTGTTGGGGACCTAAGATATTTCCTGCTCCCCTTATCTGCAAGTCCCGCATTGCTATTTTAAAGCCGGATCCGAACTCGGTAAACTCCTTTATTGCCTGAAGCCTCTTCTGTGCAATCTCTGAAATCATCTTGTCTTTTTTATAAGTTATATATGCATAGGCAAGCCTGTTAGAACGTCCTACCCTGCCCCTTAACTGGTAAAGCTGGGCAAGTCCCATCATATCTGCATTCTCCACTACAATAGTATTTACATTCGGCATATCAAGACCGGATTCAATTATTGTAGTACATACAAGAACATCATATTCCCCATTGATAAATTGGAACATCACATTCTCAAGTGCCGTTTCACTCATCTGTCCGTGAGCTATGCCAATCCTAGCATCGGGAACCAGATTTTGTACCGTCATAGCCTTCATTTCTATGGATCTGACTCTGTTGTATAGATAAAACACCTGTCCTCCTCTGCTTATTTCCCTGTTTATTGCTTCTTTGATGACTTCCGGATTGTATTCCATAACATATGTCTGAACGGGGTATCTTTTCTCTGGGGGATTTTCAATGGTACTTATATCCCTGATACCGGTAAGAGACATATGAAGCGTCCTTGGAATCGGTGTAGCAGTAAGGGTTAAAACATCCACATTTGCCTTAATTTTTTTAATTCTTTCCTTATGTTTAACACCAAACCGCTGTTCTTCATCTATTACCAAAAGGCCTAAATCCTTGAAACCGACATCCTTTTGAAGCAGACGGTGGGTTCCAACAAGAACATCCACCACACCCGCCTTAACATCCTTCAATATTTTCTTTTGTTCTGCCTTGGTTCGAAACCTGCTGAGCATCTCAACAGCAACGGGGAAATCCTTCATTCTTTCCTTGAAGTTGTTGTAATGCTGCTGAGCTAAAACTGTGGTGGGAACAAGATACGCCACCTGCTTTCCATCCATTATCGCCTTAAATATCGCTCTTATGGCCACCTCGGTTTTCCCGAAGCCGACATCACCACACAGGAGCCTATCCATTGATCTTGAGGATTCCATATCTGTTTTTATCTCCTCAATGCACCTAAGCTGGTCATCGGTTTCCTGATATGGGAAAAGCTCCTCAAACTGTTTTTGCCACACAGTATCCTTGCCAAAGGAATACCCCTTTGAGGCTTCCCTTTCTGCATAAAGCTTTATAAGCTCCCCGGCAAGCTCCATTAATGCTTTCTTTGTCCGGGTTCTTGTTTTTATCCAGTCGGTTCCCCCAAGCCTGCTGAGCTTTGGCGTTTTTCCTTCTGAACCTATGTATTTTTGTATCAAATCCAGCTGATTTGTGGGAACATATAAAAAATCCCCCTCCTGGTATTGAATCTTTAGATAATCCTTTTTAACGTTCTCAACCACCAGCTGTTCAATACCTATATACTTTCCAATCCCATGCAACCGATGCACGACATAATCGCCCACATTCAAGTCTGTAAATACACTAATCTTTTGCCCTTTATTTTTATTTGACTTTATCCTTCTTGTTTTTCTGTCCTGCCCAAAAAGCTCTTTACCGCTTACCACCACAAACCCAATATCCGGGTATTCAAAGCCCATGTGCAAGGTTCCATGGGTTATTACCACCTCTCCCGGTTCAACCCCACGGTTTGGTTTCTCCAAAAAAACAGCCTCTATATTCCTGTTTGCCAAGGCTTCTGTCAGCATCTCCCCACGACTCTTTGCACCAGAAAGTATAACAACCCTTGAACCTTTTTCCTTCCAATGCTTTATGTCCTCCATTAAAATATCCAAATGCCCCTGATAGGAATTGAGAAGTTTGGATGTTATTGCTTTTCTGATGCCTGGTTGCCGATGGTCAGCAGACAGGGTACAAAAATACAATGTTTTTTTTCTCCCGATCAGCTTTTTTGAAAGTTGCCCATAATCAAAAAAGAATTCTATGCTCCCCTTAAGAAGCTGTCCCTTCTCAAAAAGGCTTTTGCACATTTCACGGTGTTCTTCAAGAAATCCTTCAATTCTTTTTTCAAACCTGTTAGGTTCATCCACAAAGGTTAAAATATCAGGGTCGATATAATCAATTATTGAAAAGGGATTTTCAATGATATAAGGAATATACCTGTCCATACCTGCAAAATAGTATTCCTGTTGAAAGCGTTCCATGTCGAATTTTATTCTTTCTTGAAGATTCTCAATATAACCTTTGCCGTCTATTTCATCCGATACCTCCCCGACCTTATCACTATCACGATTTTTTACTCCCTTGATTTGTTCCTCAAGGTCGTGGGATATCTTTTGCAGAATAGAGTCTCTGCGTTGGTATGAATAGATTACTTCCCTCGCCGGTAAGACCGTTACATCCTTTATATTCTCTATGGATCTTTGAGTTAATAGATCGAAGCTTCTTATAGAATCTACTTCATCATCAAAAAGCTCGATTCTGATAGCCAAATCACTGTTTACCAGGAAAATGTCAATAATGCCTCCCCTGACGGCAAACTGGCTTTTACCCTCAACAGTTTTCCCCCGTTCATATCCTATTGATATAAGCTTATGAATTGTAAAATCCAAATCTATCCGGTCACCGACAGAAAACCTCAGGATGCTTTCAACAAAAAGCTCTCTTTCAATAAGCTTCTGGCATAACGCCTCCGCACTGGTTACTATGAAGCTGTAATCCCCTTTCTCAATACGGTATAAAGCATCAATTCTCTCATATACCGAATCATAACTTTTGGCATCCACATCATGGAGCATAATCTCCCTTGACGTAAAAAACACCACATCTTTTCCGAAAAAGCAGGAAAAATCCTCATATATCTTCCTAGCCTGAATCTCGTTGTAAGCAATGTAAACACCCTTTTTCCCAAGATGATTGCAAAGGGCATATGCCATATGAGCCTTTTGAGACTCAGATGGTCCCGTAATCGTAACCGGATTTTCTCTCTTGACATCCTCTAAAAGCCTTAAATATTCATCTATTTCTAAAAGAGGATCTATTAAAAAATGTTTTTTTTCAGAATAACACATTTAAACAACCTCGTAAAACTTTGCTTATTATGAAATATTCTTGTTAAATTTATTCATAGCCATATCAATACCCAACATAATTATTGCCTCAACAGCATCCGCCGCATTCACAATTGCTTCCTCAATCTTCTTTTTGTCATCACCGTAAAACTTACTTAAAACATAGTCCGCAAGCTCCCAACCCTCAGGAGGTCCACCAATGCCAATCCTTATCCTAGGAAATTCATCGGATTCAATCTGGTATATCACCGATCTCATACCGTTGTGGGTACCGGCACTGCCCTTTGGCCTCAACCTGAGTTTACCCACCGGCAGGTCTACGTCATCATATATTATTATAATATTTTCTACGGGGACTTTATACCATTCAAGTATTTCCCGGACACTCTCCCCGCTGAGGTTCATAAATGTCTGCGGTTTGACTAGGATTATCCTCTTGCCCGAAATTCTTCCATCACCTAAAAGTGCTTTATGCTTTAATTTGGTAAGCATTATACGATGCCTTCTTGAAAGAAGTTCCACCGTGTCAAAACCTACGTTATGCCTTGTATTTTCATATTTCTTACCTGGATTACCCAGCCCAATTACAATAAATAAATCCTCCAGACAAATCACCCTTCTTTAATATTTCTGTCTTTTTGCTGTGTTGTGAAGTTTCTTCCCCATTTTCCTTCACATTTATTTTATGCACCCCTAGTTCGATAATGTAATCAGCTGTTTTCAAACATAAGTATATATTATTAATTTGCCCCCTTAATTATTTTAAGGGGGCAAATTAATAATCTTCTTTGCTTGTCCACCAACAAACAACAATTAATCCTGTTGAGTAAAAAGAGAACTTATGGAGATATCCCCATATATCCTCTCAATAGCTTCGGCGAATACTGTTGCTACCGAAAGAGAAATAATTTTATCTATCCTCTTATTCTCATCCAAGGGAATTGTATTTAATGCAACAAGCTCTTTCATTTGAGACTTTTCAATTTTTTCTATTGCCGGGCCTGACAAAAGTCCATGGGTACAACATGCGTACACTTCTTTTGCCCCCATTTCGGCCAGAGCGTTTGCAGCATTCACAATAGTGCCACCGGTGTCAATAATGTCATCCACCAGTATTGCCCTCTTATTATTCACATCCCCAATAATATTCATTATTTCCGAAACATTGGCCTTTGGCCTTCTCTTATCAATTATAGCCAAGGGAACATCCAGCCTCTGGGCAAATTTTCTCGATCTTGAAACGCTGCCGACATCCGGCGAAACAACAACCACATCAGAGGTGTCCCCAAACTTATCTAAAAAGTAATGGGCTAAAATTCTACCTCCCAGCAAATGATCCAGTGGAATGTCGAAAAAACCCTGTAGCTGAGGTGCATGAAGATCCATTGTAAGTACTCTGTCCGCTCCTGCCTTTGTCAAAAGATTAGCCACCAGTTTCGCTGAAATGGGATCTCTTGCTTTGGCTTTCCTGTCCTGCCTCGCATATCCAAAATAGGGCATTACGGCGGTGATTCTTCCTGCAGAAGCCCTTTTCAATGCATCTATCATGATCAATAATTCAACAAGGTTGTCATTTACGGGGGGGCAGGTAGACTGTATTATAAACACGTCGGATCCCCTGACGACCTCATTAATATTGATAGCAGTTTCACCGTCACTAAACTTTCCTACATTAGCCATTCCCAGCGGAAGTCCCATCTTTTCTGCAATTTCTTTAGCCAACTCCATGTTTGAGTTTCCTGCAAAAATTTTAATATCCTTACCATGTAAATTCATTTTATGTTCCCCTTCTTACTTATTTTTATCTATTTTATGTTAATTTGATGTTATAGAGTTAACCCTTTTTGTCTTTGCACAACATACCTTTTTTTACAACCCAATCCTCTTTTATAACCTGCCTGTTTCTAGCAATAGCCAGAGCATTCTCCGGCACTGAATCAGTAATGGTTGAACCGGCTGCAATATATGCATTGTTCTTGACCTCAACCGGAGATATCAGGTTTACGTTACAGCCCACAAAAGAATTGTCCCCTACTATTGTTTTATTCTTTTTCTTTCCATCATAATTAACCACTACTACTCCGCATCCGAGGTTTACACCTTTACCTATTTCCGCATCTCCAACATAAGTAAGGTGCGATATCTTGGTCTTATCTCCGATTATTGATTTTTTAACCTCAACAAAATCTCCAATTTTAACGTTCTTACCAATCCTGCTTCCCGGACGGATATACGCAAAAGGACCGACCTTTGTCTCATTATCTATCGAGCTTTCCAGTACAATAGAGTTTTTTACCTCAACCCCATCAGCTATTTGGGAGCTCACAATCCTGCTTCCCGGACCTATTACACAATCTTCTCCGATTTTTGTTTTTCCCTCAATAAAAGTTGAGGGAAAAATCACTGTATCCATTCCAATTTCAACTTCCTGATCAATATAAGTTGAAGCAGGGTCAATAATTGTTACGCCGTTCTCCATGAATCTTTGTAAGATTCTGTCCTTAATTATTTCGCCTGCCTTTGCCAACTGTATTCTGTCATTTATCCCCAGTATCTCGTCGCTGTCCTTTATCTTAATTGCTCCTACGTTTTTTCCCTTATTTAATAATATTTCTATGGTATCCGTCAGATAGTATTCTCCCTGACTGTTGTTATTATCGAGCTTATTAAGAGCCTCCCGCAAGTCACTAATATTGAAGCAATACATTCCTGAATTGACTTCTTTGATGTTTTTCTCTTCATCAGTAGCATCCTTGTGTTCGACAATTCTTAATACGCTGCCGTCACCGCTTCTTATAATCCTTCCATATCCGGTGGGATCCTCAACATCTGCAGTAATAACCGTTGCTGAATTGTTATTTCCCTTATGAAAACTGATTGCATCCTTGAGGGTTTCTGGGGTAATAAGCGGGGTATCCCCATACAAAACCATCACACAACCATCTTTATTTACAAAATAATCCTGTGCCTGCATTACTGCATGACCTGTGCCTAACTGTTTTTCCTGAAAAGCGTAAAGGATTTCGTCCCCCAACCTCTCCTTTACATCTTGTGCCTTATGTCCCACAACAATAACCGTATCATCTATGCCTGCTTTTCTTACCGACTGATGTACCCATTTAACTAAAGGCATTCCATAAATTTCATGCAAGACCTTTGCCTTTTTAGACCTCATCCTCTTCCCTTCACCAGCCGCAAGAATAATTGCCATTAAATGTTCCATTACATCTTCCCTCCTTTAGCTCCATCAATAAAGAACAAACACTTTGTCGAACTCTAATTTTTAAATAATTACTCCGTTCATGCCTTTATACGTTTTATTATCGTTAAAGCACTTATCAAATTATATTTATAAATATTGTTTTGCAGATAACTGCTTCTCAAAGCCACATATATTTTCTCATTTTTTCATTAACTTTTCAACATCAAATTAAATTTTAAAAAACTCCACAAAAATAATAAAAAATCGTCAAAAGTAAGCATCTCTTCACGATCTCCTCACCACCGCCAACAATAAAAGTATATTGTACGGCATACAAGGAAATCCCTTCTACCCCAAACAGGCATGTTCTCCATAACTCTACCAGCATATAATCTACTCTAGCTGCAGTTAACTAAATAGCCATGGGGTAAAAACAATGCAACACTTTTCACGATTCAAAAACCTTTATAAAAAAACATTTCCTATTATTGCCTTGGAATAATAGTCAATTATTCTTCTGTTTCTTCACTTTCTGCCTCTTCAATTTCACTTGTAGTTATAGACTCATATTTATCCAAAATGGCACTTTGGATTTTGCCCCTAGTATCGGCATTGATAGGATGAGCAATATCCCTAAATTCCCCATCCGGAGCTTTTCGACTCGGCATAGCAATGAATAAACCGTTCTGACTTTCAATAACCTTTATGTCATGAACGACAAATTCATTGTCAAAGGTCACTGAAACAACAGCCTTCATTTTACCTTCAGAATCAATTTTCCTGATACGAACATCGGTAATTTCCATGAGATGCTACCACCTTCCGTAAATTGTGTATTCATCGTGTACTATTATTATATTCGTCATTATTTTCGAATTTCCTTCTTATTTTCTCAGTATTTTAATTTTTATTTGCTTTTCGTTAAATACAACCTCTTAATAGCATTTCTCATTGTAAGCATATTATTCATAACAAGCGGCATATTTTAAAAAACAAAGGTAAAGAATAAACAAGTTCACAGAACACAACAATATTTTCGTCAAACCCAGCCCTTTCCAAGTTTTACGTCAATAAGTTTTTCTTCTTCATTAACGATATTCAAGGCTAAAAGGGAGACATAATCCTCAACCAGCTTTTTTGAAGGTTCTAGGGTTTCGATGACGACTCCGATACCGGCAACCTCGCATTCAAACTCTCTTGCAAGGTCAATAATTCCTCTAGCCGTGCCTCCACCTCTCATAAAATCATCTATAAAAAGCAGCCTTGAATGCCTTTTCAATGCCCGCATGGGAAGTACCATAGTTTGTATTTTCTTCGAAGATCCGGATACATAATTTATGTTCACAGAAGGCCCATCGGCAGCTTCACTGTTATGCCTTGCTATGACCAGTGGTACGCCTAAGTGCTTTGCCGTTGAGAAAGCAAGGGGTATACCCTTTGTCTCAACTGTGATAACACAGTCAATTTCCCTTCTAAAGAAGTGTCCTGCAAAAATATACCCTATTTGAGAAATGTTACGCGGGTCATAAATAATATCAAGCATATACAAATAGCCTCCGGGGAGAACCCTTTGACTGTTTGATAAGTCTTGGCACAAAGTCTTTAGGATTCCTTTTATTTTACTCTTGCTATAGCCTGGGACAAACCTTACTCCCCCTAAAGAACCCGGTAAACTTTCAATAAAACCCAAATCGAATTTCTCAAGTAAGTTCTGAACAATACCTATATCTTCACTTACCGTAGACTTTGCAGAACAGAACATCTCCGCAAAGCTCCCCAGTGTAAATGTCTCTCCTGGCGAATCGCACATGGTTTTTAACAAGACTGCAATTCTTTCATTTCTATGAAACCTTTCCATTATATCCTCCCGGATCCGTTTTTTCTGTTGGACGCTAACATATTCGCATATGACCAATCTGCTTAATTTAAATTCACAATTCACTCCATATAAATATAATATTATTATACTATATGTATCCGAATATTTTAAGCATTATTAGTTAAATTGTTCAGCTATTATGTGCCCTGGTTGCAATCTTTATGACACTGCAGTTCAAAGAAACTTTTTTGTTTGTAGAAAAATTTTCTTGGTTTATTTGTTTTTTTATAAATTATCTAATTAATTACGCCGAAACACTTATAATTGTGTTAAAATTTACATATAATATTAATTGGATTTTTGTTTTTATGTATTGCACTAAACTCAGAAAGTAAATTATAAACTTATAGACATTTATCGAGCTCAATTATTTTAAATTAAAAATCTGAGTCAACAGTAATATATATAGGATTCCTCAAAAATTTGAAAATGAAGGTAAAGTGTTCTTCGAGAAACATATAGTATAAAATTTAAGGAGTGTTAATATTGGAACAGCTAAGTTTTTTGGATTTAAAAAAAGTCAAAAATGTACATTTTGTCGGTATTGGAGGAATAAGCATGAGCGGTCTTGCGGAAATCCTTTTAAACCTTGGATTTAACGTATCCGGCTCTGATATGAAGTCCTCCGACATAACTTCGAAGCTCGAAAAAAAAGGAATTAAAATATATATTGGTCACAGCGAAGAAAACATAAATAATGCTGAGCTTATAGTATATACAGCTGCTGTGAATAAAGAAAATCCAGAGCTTTCCAAAGCAAGAAACCTTGGAATTCCAATCATGGAAAGGGCAACCCTGCTGGGGTATATTATGAAGAAGTTCCCCTTCAGCATCGCCGTTTCGGGCACACATGGGAAAACAACTACAACATCAATAATTTCAATGATTATGTTAAAGGCTGCCCTCGATCCAACCATACATATCGGAGGTAAACTGGATGCAATAGGAGGCAACACAAAAATTGGCGGTAATAAATACTTTATTGCCGAGGCATGCGAATATGTGGAAAGCTTTCTAAAGTTCCATCCGTTTCTGGCTGTTGTCCTAAACATAGAGGCAGACCACCTCGACTATTTTAAAGACATAGAGCATATTAAAAATGCCTTTTCAAAATTTATATCCCTTGTCCCTGAAAATGGTTATATTGTGGCATGCATAGATGACAAGAACGTTTCCTCTGTGCTCGAAAAAGCCAACTGCAACAAGATTACCTATGGCATCAATTCCGACGATGCCATGTGGAGGGCAAGGGACATCAGCTTTAACAAGGATAGCTGTGCTTCCTTCAGTGTGCTAAGGCATAATGAAAAAATTATGGACGTAAAGCTCAAAGTTCCAGGTGTTCATAACATAAGCAACTCACTGGCTGCCATTGCCACATGTTATACCTTAGGTTGCAGTGTCGAGAGCATAAAAAGCGGTTTGGAAAGCTTTATAGGAATCCATAGACGTTTTGAATTGAAGGGCGTTACGGATAACATCAAGGTTGTTGATGATTATGCCCATCATCCTTCAGAGATTAAAGCAACATTAAAAGCAGCCCGCAACGGAAATTATCCAAGAATATGGTCAATATTTCAGCCCCATACATACACTCGAACAAAATTTTTGTTAAATGAGTTTTCCAAGGCATTCACCGATGCGGATAAAGTTATTGTTGCCGATATTTATTCTGCCCGGGAGATCGACAAGGGAGAAATACATTCCAGTATACTTGCCGAGAGGATAAAGCAAAACGGACAAGATGCCATATATTTGCCGGGTTTTGATGAAATTGTTGAATACCTTAAGAAAAATGCAGCCCCCGGCGACTTGATAATTACCATGGGTGCTGGTGACATATACAGGGTTGGGGAAATGTTTCTTAAAGACAAGCAAATAGTAGCTGTCTGTTAAGATTCGTAAATAACGGGGAAGGAATACAATTTTTCTTCACATTTATTTAATGCACTCATCAAGCGGTGAGTACATTAAAAATTAATGCACTTTCTTAGACAATTAAAAAGGGGACGGTTGATTGTATATAAGCCAGCCATCCCCTTAATTTATGTTTATTATAACATATTTATAGCCTTGTTATTTTTTGTTCGGATCAATCATTGCAAATTTAATTTGCCCTTCTGCCGCTACCTTGTCATCTACAGTAGCAAGAACCTTAACCTTTCCCATCCCCATTTTGAACACCAAAAATTCAGCTTCAAGCTTTAGCACGTCACCGGGAACCACTTGTCTTCTAAATTTCATAGACTCAATACCCGTAAACACACCAAGCTTCCCTTTGTTCTCTTCAAGCATCAAACCTGCAACACAGGCGGTCTGTGCCAAAGCCTCTACAATGAGAACTCCGGGCATAATAGGGTTGCCGGGAAAATGTCCCTGAAAAAAAGGCTCGTTCGCCGTAACATTCTTAATTCCCACCGCTCTCTTTCCCGGTTCGATTTCAATAACTTTATCAACCAATAAAAAAGGATATCTGTGGGGAATAATATTCTGAATCTCTATATTTGTCAGCATTTAAACACCTCTTTCCAAAATTATTCAATCGGGATATATTATAGCATAGAATTGTTATTTTGTCACATTGAATATAGCTTTAGGGCAATGAAGAATAGTATTCCAGAAACTTAAGCTACGCAAGAACAGAACCTGTAAATACTCCTTTCGGGTCGAGCAAAACTCGCTTCGGACAATACTCTCCCTTTTCGAGTCGTATTAACAGGCTGCTACAACTTGCTTCACAATGTTTCTTTCACATTTTTCTTCACTTATTAGTTGCCGCCATCAACAATAAAAGCTCATGGGCATCGAGCTCATGGGCTTTTTGGTTATTTCACTTCGCAAAATTCTACTAAGAAGCCCAGTATAAATTCTTATACGGGCTCTAATTACTTTATTTAAAAAGCTTCAACCGCTATTTAGTTTATGGCAGCAGGATACCAATTACAATATGTGCCGGCACTTTAAACCGGCGTTTTGTTATTGCCCCATCCTGAAATCAAGCCTTGTTAAGACTCCTGCTAAGCTGCTTATAAAGGTCATCCGCCAGACCTAGACCCGATCCCTGAGATGCTTCTTTTGCTATTTCTTCATCCAGCATTTCTTCAAAAATATCTCTTCCATAATCCGAGGGTACTAAATTTGATTTAGGAACTGTGGCTTTCATCTGTTTATACACAATATTAAGAAGTATCCCTTCAAATTCCTTGCACGCCTCCATAAGTTCCTTTTCATCTTTATTGTTAAAGGCATTTTGCAGCCTCTTTTCAAAACTGTCCCCAGAAACCTTCGCTTCCGTGCTTTTTAATATGTTAACGAAAGATTCATTACCAATCCCGTTGATATTCATATTGTCGCCTCCGTCTTTTATTTCCAGTAAATAAAACTTCTGCCCCGGCACTGCTAATTGGATTGCAGCTGCCATTGCCGCACGCTATCTATACTCGCCACTATCTCTTCAAGTTATTTGCAATACCGAGCATTTCATCGGCGGACTGAATTGCCTTTGAGTTAATTTCATAAGCCCTTTGTGCAACAATGAGCTTAACCATTTCCTCAACCACTTGCACATTGGAAGATTCAAGGTAATACTGCATTACATTGCTCCTAACACCCGTTTCGTCGTCGGGCACTGCCTCTCCCGATGCTGAATTACTTGAATAAAAATTACTTCCCACACTTTCAAGTCCGTGCCTGTTTGGAAATTTAACAATACCCAGCCTCTGTCCTAAGGGCATTACAACTCCATTTTCATCGGTATAGCTCATTTCCCCTTCCGGTGAAACATTGAGCTTTGATACGTCAAAATCAAGAATTATTTCCACACCGGACTCATCTAAAACCGGATATCCGTCTGATGTTGTAAGCATGTTGCCGTTATCCGATACACTGATTTTGAAACTGCCGTCCCGGGTATATACGATATTGCCCCTTGGCCCTAATACAGTAAAGAATCCATCGCCATCTATGGCAAAATCCAAGGGGTTATCCGTCTTTTCAAGGTTTCCAATCTGGAAGTTCTTCTGTGTAGCCACCGGAGCAGTCCCATGTCCCACTTGAAGATTCACCGGATTGCCTTCGCCGTCAAGAAGGTAAGCCCTGTTCAAGGTATCATAAAGCATATCCTTAAACTCTAATCTTTCTTTTTTATACGATGTAGTGTTAACATTTGAAAGATTGTTTGATATTACATCAACATTAAGCTGTTGTGCCGTCATCCCGGATCCGGCTGTCCACAATGCTCTCATCATAATTTATACCCTCCTATCTTACCACTCCAATTTCATTCACTGCCTTTTCCAAGGTGCCATCCTGTGCTTGAAGGATTTTTTGATTAGCTTCGTAGGAACGCATTACTGTAATCATGTTTATCATTTCATTTATAGCATTGACATTTGACCGCTCAACATATCCCTGCTTTACAATACCGTTAAATTCCAACTCCTGTGTTTGCTCTGTTCTTTCCACAAGGTTAGAACCTACTTTTCTCAGTGCCTCGGAATTTTCAAAATTCCTTATGAGAAGCCTGTCAACCAATTCACCGTTTACAATAATTGAACCATCATCAAGAATATTAAAATCATCTGTTTGAAGTGTAATAAGACCGTTTTCTCCCATGACAAAATAACCGTCTTTGGTTACTAATTGTCCACCGGCATTCAGGGCAAAGGCACCATCCCTTGTATAGGCTTCCCTGAATTCCCCGTTACCGGCAGGTACAGCCACGGTAAAAAACGCCGTATCTGAATTGTCAATAGCCATATCAAGGCTGCTGTCAGTCCTCATTAACTGTCCCTGATCGTAGTATGTAAAAACCTCACCCACATCATTTCCCAGCTGTACGTTTCCAAGCCTTCCCGAGGGATTGGAATTGCTTGATGTGTCGTTAATACGCCTTACCATGGCATCCGGAAAACTTTCAAATACAACGGTATCCCTTTTGTAAGCGTTGGTATTAACATTGGCAAGGTTATTTGATACAACATCCATCTGTTTTGTGTTGGCCAGCATACTCCAGCCAGACGTATAAAGACCTCTAATCATAGAATATCTCCCGATATATGTTTTCTCTTACATAAAACAATATCGGAAATATATTAAAATAACTTTACAGAAATATAAAATAAAATAGATTTTCTTATCTATAATTCACCCTTTTATCAGTGGAATCACTTTTTTCAATTATTTCTATATGTTCTAGGGCTTTTCCCGTACCTAAAGCCACACATGATATCGCATCGTCTGCAACAATAACATTTATGCCTGTCTTTTCCTGTATGAGCTTGTCTAAACCGTATACAAGGCTTCCTCCACCCGTCATTATAATTCCTCTGTCACTTATATCAGAAGCAAGCTCCGGCGGCGTTCTCTCAAGCACGGAATGCACAGCCTCAACAATGCTCGTAATCGGCTCTTCCAAAGCCTCCATAATCTCTGTTGAAGTAACGGTTAGTGTTTTGGGCAGCCCGGAAATAAGATTCCTTCCTCTTATATCCATGGATACTTCCTGAACTCTAGGGTAAACCGTTCCAATATTTATTTTTAATTCCTCGGCAGTGCGTTCGCCTATCATAATGTTGTGCTTTTTCCTCATGTATCGGGTAATAGCTTCATCAAACTTATCTCCAGCAACTTTAATTGAAGAACTCACAACAATTCCTCCTAAGGATATGACCGCTATATCGGTAGTACCTCCACCAACATCAATTACCATGCTTCCACATGCCTTGGATATATCGACACCTGCACCAATTGCAGCCGCTATAGGCTCCTCTATAAGATATGTCTTTCTTGCACCGGCCTGCATAGCTGCTTCCCTTACAGCTCTTTTCTCAACCTCGGTAACCCCACTGGGAACACATACAATAATCCTGGGCTGGAAAAACTTAAATATTTTATTGCCGCAAACCTTATTAATAAAGTGTTTAAGCATTCTTTCCGTCATATCGTAATCAGAAATAACGCCTTCTCTAAGTGGTCTTATAGCAATAATATTTCCCGGAGTCCTTCCAAGCATACGCCTAGCTTCCTCCCCAACAGCAAGGAGCTGATTTGTATTTTTATCAATCGCTACAACCGAAGGCTCTCCAAGAACAATTCCCTTCCCCTTTATATAGACAATTATTGATGCTGTTCCCAAATCTATTCCTATATCCTGCCCAAGCCCAAACAAAGTGCATCTCCCCTTAAATAACTGTATTGGAATGTAGATAAAATTTATTCATAATAATATTATCACATTATACTATTATTGCAAGATTTTTTTATTATATTATATACGCTTAACACAGTTATTGAAGTGAATAATTAATTATAATTTTTCAAATTCAAAACCGAAAAAATTACCAAAGCTTAGAATATTAACAACAGACTCATCAACAATAATATAGTCCTCTAGTATTCCGTGACTTTAAAAACTTTATAATACCCGACTTTTTCACTGTCAATCTTTAACCTTCGAATACTGTCGTCACGATTAAACAATGATTCATCAGACATGCAATCTATTTTCCGGGGAACAACCAACCAATACAGTGTCTGTTTCATTCTTTTTATGTCGGCAAGAATAACCGGTTTATAAAAAATACTCTTTATCCCAAGTTTGTCGAAAAACTCTTTTGCTTTATTGGAAATTAAAGGAACAGGTTTTTCAATAAAATCAGTATAAATATTTTTCGGCTTTTCTTTTATATAAAACTGAACAGGTTGTGTATCCAAATACTGAATCCCATTCTCCCTGACATATTCCAGGCTTATTGATTTTGTCACTCATTTTATTCTTTAAATAACTGATTTTCTTTTCTATATTGTCCTGTATTTCTGCCATGCTTGCTATCCATTCTTTAATCCTTCTTTGCTTCTCCTCTTTTACTTTTTCATACCTTTTTTTAGGGGAATTAATTATATCTGAAGTCCATATTACAGAGGAGGCACCTGTCTCACTAGTACTCATATCTATTCCCCCCTATCTACAATT
>JAAYTO010000136.1 GCA_012523755.1 Clostridium sp.
CAAGTAAAAATCTACTAAAGCTGGCTATATAGCTGGTAATTATTCGAGGATGGAACATTCTTTTGAGCTTGGGTAAACTTGTCTCAATAGAGATATTGACCAAGAAGCCATCTGCCTCTATAGGCGGTGGTAGTTCACGACAGGCTAATTAGTATCGCTGCAACCTAGGAATCTTTACATATACCGATGTATATTATAGAGGGAGCCTATATATTGAAAAACTTCCGGCAGGTATGTAATTGTTGAAAAGTACATAGAGGTAATGTTAAATTTGAAGGAGAAAAGGTGATATGAAAGATAGTATTGGATGCCTTATAATACATGGTTTTGCCGGAACCCTAAATGAGATCGAACCTTTAAATAAATATTTGTTAAATAAAGGTTTTGTAACCCGGTGTCCGATAATGAAAGGTCATACGGGAAACCGACGGGATTTGGCATTTGTAAAATATACTCAATGGGTAGAGTCGGTAGAAAAGAGTTTCATAGAACTTCGTTCTCAATGCCATCGGATAATTATAATAGGTTTTTCGATGGGAGGATTAATTGCTGTAAACCTTGCAACGAAGTATAGAACTGACGCTGTTATTACGCTCAGTATGCCAATATACCATTGGGATATGAAGAGAATTATAAAAAATATTATAAATGATATAAGAATAAAAGATTATCAGAATATAAAGTATTATGTTAGTTCTACAACATCTATCCCTTTTTCAGCTATGATAAATTTTAAAACATTACTACGCAAAACAAAACCGTTACTAGGGCAAATAGAATGTCCGATATTTATAGCCCAAGGGCTGATAGATGATATCGTGCAATATAGAAGTGCCGATTATATTTATAGAAAGGTATCGTCAGAAGTAAAATTTATAAAGTATTATGAGAACACAGCTCATATTATTTGCCACAGTATCGAAAATAAAAAGGTGTTTGGAGATATTGAAGATTTTATTGAAAATGTTATAAAATAAAAAAGATGTCTATATTTTATGTTATAATTATATAGTGTAAATTACTGAATTTTATGCGGATAAGGAGATAATAGAAATGAAAAAGAGTAAATTGGGAATTGTTATGTTAATAAGTGCGTTATTGCTAGTGTTGGGTGGGTGTAATAATATACCCGGCATAGATAAAACTGGTGAATCAAATGCATTACCTTCATCTACTGCAGATATCACAGTAACTTCCTCTGTTACACCTGTAACGTTAACGTCTCTTACGCTAGAAGAACAATCTATAGAAGCTTATGAGAAATTTATGAAAAATGAAATGAAGGTGTCTTTTGACCGTTTTGTGAAAAATGAATATACGGGGGAAACATTATTCGAAGCAGGAAGCGAATATTCACTTTCGGAATTGCTCCACTTAGTTACAGATCATTATTTAGAATACTCTACAAATAAGAAAATTGGATATATAGATTACAGCTATATCGATTGTGGTAAGGACGGAGTGAATGAATTGGCTCTTCGCTTCAATGGCATAGATATTTACTATGAAGATGATGATAGTACTCTTGTGTATATCATAAAATATATCGATGGAAAACTATCTGTTTGTTATTATTACGAGACTTGGGTCAGAAGCGATTCTGCAATAAATAAATATGGATATTATAAATCGTCGGGTAGCGGTGGGGCCAGCAATCATGGTGAAGAATACGGTTTGATTGATAAAGACGGCAACTGGCACTTTATTGCATCTATTGAAAGTGAACTTGATATCAATCAGCTTGCCTGGTCGGACGAACTGAAGCAGATTCCTGAAACCGCAGAGACAAAAGGAATATCCGGGAATATTGAGTTGATTACCCTATGCTTTGATAAAAGTGTATATGAGTTTAACACGGATGAGGTTGGCCATAAAGAGCGTTTTTACACATTTAATGTTTATGACGATAATTGGGAGCTGATAGAGGATGAGAACCTTTATACAAACAGCATATATAAAGAAATCTTTGATGAGGCATCGGTACCCTTTATTACTCCGGATGAGGTTTCGGATATGATATCGGAAAAAGAAAAAGAGGTGGGGGCAACGGCTGAAATCAAAGAAGGGTCGGAATTGACATGGAAGACTCTTGACGGAAGCATATTTAGCGATTATGTGGAAAGGTAGGCGTGTGTAAGAATGGCTTTGAACGCGTTTGTTAAAGTTGAAAATAAAGTTTATTAAGAGGTTAGTATAATGGAATTGATGACAAACAGGCTTATTTTAAGAGAGTTTGAAGCAAGCGATTTTTCAGCTGTACACGAATATGCGTCAGGTTTAGATAATGTTAAGTATATGATTTGGGGTTCCAATGATGAATCAGACGGAGGATACTTTAGATGCCCTTTACTTTTTCACATGTTGCCTTCTACATATGCCGAAGCCAATAAGTTATCGGTTCAGTAGAATTGCTGCAGAAAACTGGAAATTAGCATCATTTCAGCGTATTATTACTTTTATCTATTTTGCATTGTTAGGGATGTTAATATTATATTAACCAGAGAGATATTGTTTTGTGAAGAAAAATGTGAAGGAAAGATAAAGCAAATATTCTTGACACATGACAGATTGTTGATGTATAATCTTTCATAATGCAATAAGAAAATGACAATGAAAGGGAAGAGTAGAGGGTTTAAACTTTTAAGAGAGCAGGTGGTTGGTGCGAACCTGTAAAGAAAGCCTTTGAAAATCACCCTGGAGTTGCCTTGCTGAATTTACAGTAAGTAAGGCCGGTTTATAGCCGTTATTATAATGAAGTGATTGTAAGTTGGAACATGGGATAATCCATGTCCTTTCAATAAATTGTGGGTGGTACCGCGTGAGTATAAGCTCCCGTCCCTATTTGGGGATTGGGAGTTTTTAATTGGTATGATTTCACGAAGTGAAATGACTAAAAAGCGATGGGTGCTCGATGCCCCCGGAGCTTTTGTTCACAAATATGGATATAATACTATAGTAATCTAATATAAAAGTCTTATAAATGGAGGTTTGGAAATGTCACAGGATTATGGTAAAACATTGAATTTACCCAACACCGGGTTTCCTATGAGGGCTAATCTTCCTCAGAGAGAACCGGAGTTTTTAAAGAAGTGGGAAGAAATGGATATTTATAACAAGCAGCTCGAGAAGAATGCCAGAAAGCCCAAGTTTATTCTTCATGACGGTCCTCCTTACGCCAACGGAGGAATTCATCTCGGAACTGCTTTAAACAAGATTTTAAAGGACATAGTTGTAAAGTATTACAGTATGAAGGGATATGATACGCCCTTTGTTCCGGGATGGGATACCCATGGTCTTCCCATTGAACAGAGGGCTATAAAAGAGCTGGGCTTAAAAAGGCATGAAGTAGGTCCTGTTAAGTTTAGACAGGCATGTAAGGATTTTGCACTAAAATACCTCGATGTTCAAAGAAATGCCTTTAAAAGACTTGGGGTCAGAGCTGATTGGGAGCACCCATATATAACCCTGAAGAAGGAATTTGAAGCGAAGCAGATTGAGATATTTGGCAGCATGGCAAATAAAGGATATATATACAAGGGCTTAAGACCTGTTTATTGGTGTCCCGATTGTGAGACAGCTCTTGCGGAAGCAGAAATTGAGTATGCAGAAGACACAACCCTTTCAATATATGTCAAGTTCCAAGTAAAAGATGACAAAGGGAAGCTTGAAAATGTGGTTGAAAGCCTTGATAACGTTTATTTTGTGATATGGACCACTACTACATGGACTCTTCCGGGAAACCTTGCAATATCCTTGAACGAAGAATTCGAATACGCGTTGGTAAAGGCAAAGGATGAGTACTATATTGTTGCGGTGGAACTTGCAGAAAACGTTATGAAGGCTGCTGGAATAGAAGAATATGAGATTGTAGCTAAATATACAGGGGCGGAACTTGAGGGTATTTTATGCAGGCACCCGTTCCTTGACAGGGATTCGGTGATTATCACAGGAGACCATGTTACTTTAGAAGCGGGTACGGGATGTGTTCATACTGCTCCGGGACATGGTGCGGAGGACTTTGAAGTATGTAAAAAATACGACATACCTGTAATTGTGCCGGTTGATGATAAAGGATATCTTACAAAGGAAGCGGGACAGTTTGCAGGACTGTTCTATGATAAGTCCAATGCGGCAATTATTGAGCAACTAAAATCGACAAATCACTTGCTGGCATCGGAAAAGATTGTGCATCAGTACCCCCACTGCTGGAGATGCAAAGATCCGATAATATTCAGGGCAACGGAACAGTGGTTTGCATCAATAGAAGGCTTTAGAAAGGAAGCCATCGATGCCATCGGCACTGTTAAGTGGATTCCCGATTGGGGACAGGAAAGAATTACAGGAATGGTTAGAGACCGTGGAGACTGGTGTATTTCAAGACAGAGGATATGGGGAGTTCCGATACCGATTTTCTACTGTAAGGATTGCGGAAAGGAGCTAATTAATGAAGAAACAATAGATGCAGTAAAGAATCTGTTTGCCGAAAAAGGCTCGGATTCATGGTATGAGTATGATGCAAAGGATATTCTGCCGGAGGGTACTAAGTGCGAATGTGGTGGTACGGAATTTGAAAAGGAAAAGGACATTATGGACGTATGGTTTGACTCGGGTTCCAGCCATGCTGCGGTTCTTGAAACAAGAGAAGACTTAAGGTGGCCTGCGGATATGTATCTTGAAGGAAGTGACCAGCACAGGGGATGGTTCCAGTCTTCACTTCTTACATCTGTTGCCACTAGAGGCACGGCACCGTACAAGATTGTACTTACCCATGGTTATGTTGTTGACGGCGAAGGAAGGAAGATGTCCAAATCCCTGGGAAACGGAATTGACCCTGAGGATGTAATAAAGGAATACGGTGCGGATATCCTAAGGCTGTGGGTTGCATCCTCAGACTATAAAACCGATATTAGAATATCGAAGGATATATTAAAACAGCTTTCAGAGGTGTACAGGAAGATAAGAAACACCAGCAGGTATATATTGGGCAACATTTATGATTTTGATCCTAACAAGGATATGGTAAGCTATGAAGAACTCAATGAGCTCGACAAATGGGCATTAATGAAGCTTAACGGCTTGATAAAGAAGGTAAACGACGCTTACGAAAGATATGAGTTCCACTTAATGTTCCACGCAATACACAATTTCTGTGTTGTGGATATGAGTAATTTCTATCTTGATATTATAAAGGACAGGCTCTACACCAGCAAGACAGATTCAAAGGAAAGAAGAGCGGCACAGACTGTCATGTATGAGATACTAGAATCCCTTGTAAAGATGCTTACACCGATCCTAGCCTTTACCAGTGAAGAAATCTGGCAGTTTATGCCTCACAAAACTTCCAATGACCCGGAGAGCGTGCAGCTTAACTATTGGCCGGAGCTTAATGAAAAGTATGATGATCCGGTTCTTGAGGAAAAGTGGAATAAAATAATAGATATTCGCGAGGTTGTGTCAAAGGCTCTTGAAATAGCAAGGGAAGAAAAACTTATCGGACACTCCTTAAATGCAAAGGTAACCATTTTTGCCGACAAAGACAATTATGAATTTATAAAGTCCATAGAAAAAGAAATGGTTACGGTATTAATTGTTTCCGATTTTGAGCTAAAAGAGGAAAGTGAAGTAGGCGGCAACTTCTATGAAGATCCTGAAACAAAGGGCATAAAGGTTAGTATTTCTGTAGCTTCCGGGCAGAAGTGTGAAAGATGCTGGATGATCAGCGAATCGGTAGGAAAGAATGAAACCCACGAAACTCTTTGTGACCGGTGTGCGAAAGTAGTGGGCTAGATTTGTGTCGATTTAATGTATTGGTTATGCAAGTGCTTTTTTACAACTGTTAGTACTCTAAACAATGCAGTGGTTTTACTAACTACTAAATCCGAGGGGTGGAATGATACAACTTGATAAAACTGAACATCGATTTGGGTGAAAGAAGTTATCCAATATATATAAAAAACGACTATAAGGATATTGGAAGGTGCATTCAAAATGCAAGGCTTACAGGCAAAATAGTTTTAGTCACCGATTCCAATGTGGACAAGTATCAAGCCCGGGAATGTATTGAAGCTTTTGAAGAATCAGGGCATTCGGTGGACAAATATGTCATACAGGCAGGAGAAAGCAGCAAAAACCTTGATACTGTGCAGAATATTTACAAGTACCTTCTTGGTTTGAGGCTGGACAGAAATGCAGTCTTGATAGCATTAGGTGGCGGGGTAGTAGGCGATATAACTGGCTTTGTTGCAGCTACTTATCTTCGTGGGATAAACTATGTCCAAATACCTACATCATTGCTTGCCCAATCGGATAGCAGTGTAGGCGGCAAGGTGGGGGTAGATTTTGAGGGCAGCAAGAACATTATAGGAGCATTTTATCAACCCCGGTTTGTATACATTAATGTGAATTCCTTAAAGACTCTTCCAAAAAGGGAACTTCAAGCGGGTTTGGCAGAGGTGGTCAAGCACGGAATAATCTGCGATAAGGAGTTCTATGAATATATTGACTATAATGTAAGCAAAATATTTGAATTTGATGAGGCTGTTCTTCAATTTATTGCCAAGAGCAATTGCTCTATTAAAGGGGCTGTAGTTCAGAAAGATGAAAAAGAAGGGGATTTAAGAGCCATTTTGAATTTCGGTCATACTATAGGTCATGCAATCGAGACGGTTATGGATTTTAAGCTTCTCCATGGTGAGTGTGTATCACTGGGAATGGTGGGGGCACTAAATATGGCACAAAGCCTTGATATGATAGACGAAGAGAGTGTTATAAGTGTAAAGAAGACTCTGGAAAAAATAGGGCTTCCCACAAAGCTTGAAGGGATTGACGTGGAAAGAGTATATAAGCAGATGTTTCATGATAAGAAGATTAAGGGTGACAAGCTTACATTTATTCTTCCAAGGAAGAGTATTGGTGAGGTTATTCAGTGTACAATAGATGATGAGGATTTGATAAAGAGAACTATAGCCAGTTTGGGATAAACCTGACTAAACATGTTTTAGTCGGTGTAAAATAGCACAAATAAATGTGGAGTAAAAAGGCTGAAAAACTAGGAATAGAAGAGTTAAATGACCGAAAAATTGCACAAATAAATGTTAAGCAAAAAGCAAAAGGGCTTGATGCCCTTGAGCTTTTGCTGCAGATATTAATCAAATTCAACTAATCTGATTTTGTTGTCTTTTGCAAACTTGACAATCTCCTGTTTGTACTGCTCAAAATGCTCCTTGTCCATTGGCTTCAATAACAGGATTGGTGCTTTTAAGCCTTCAGCACATATTTCTATCTTTTCACTGGTTTTTTTAGAAAATAGCTTTGTTTCAGTATGGTACCCGAATCTAATTTCCTTAATTTGGCTATAGTTAAGGAAGATTGGTTTTCCTTTGTTCCCGATTACTGTTATTCCAGTCCAATCTCTGTTACATTCAATTAGTCTGTTGTTATCAGAAATCATAACACATTCCCTCCCATCGAACCAAACACATAAATAAGACGAAAAGTAAAATAAATTTTTGGTCAATTATATAAAAAACTAATAGTTGTATCAAAATAAAGTATATTAAAAAAGCCAACTATAAAACGCAATTGTTTGAAGCCCCAAGATTTATACATTAGCGTAATTTACAGCAAATACATAAGCATTGGCATAAAATAAAATATAACAAATGAGAAACAAATAATATAAGTTATTATAATATTAATTATACTATATTTTCTTTGTAAATGACATGGTTTATAGTATAATTATAGATTATTACATTTATATTATACCATAAAAAATACAATTGTTTAATATTAAAAGAGAAAATATTTATTATAAAATTATGAAGGAGGAGTCTAAAATGGATAATAATCAAAAAAAACTATTAAAGTGGCTTTTTGAAACAAATGCTGTAAGAGTATGTCCGCAGAATAAGCCTTTTTGGTACACATCGGGTACAATAGGTCCGTACTATATAAATACGCATTTTTTATATGGCAGTGAAGAAAAGGCCAATGGTCTTTTACGGCTGATTGACATGGAAAAAGAAAATGAGCTGCAATGCCCGGAAAAAGTTCTTGCTGAAACATTGAAAAATTATGAATCTGACGATATATACAGGGGACTTATAGATGAATTGCACTCATTTATCAAAAACAATATTGACATTGACAAGGTGGATTATGTTTCAGGAGGAGAGAGAAGAGACTGGTTTTTCTCCCTTATTATTGCTAAGTTAATTAATAAGCCCCATATAAGCATATACAAAAATTTAACCTCAGTAATAACAATTGACGGGAAATCTGAGGAAATAACAGATTTAAACGGGGGAAAGGTTCTTCATATTGCGGATCTTATCACAGAAGCATCAAGTTACGAGAGGGCGTGGATACCCGCAATAAAGAACAATGGCGGGCAGATTAAGTGGAGCGTTGTTGTTATAGATAGGAAGCAGGGAGGAAAGGAACTGTTAGATTCTTATGGAATAGAGTCGTTTGCTATGGTTGACATAGATATCAAGTTCTTTAAAAAAGTTGTGGACATGGGTATTATAAATAGTGCACAGTTTGATATGATTGAGCAGTATATTTCCGATCCTAAAAAGTCCATGGCGGATTTTTTGAAGAAGAATCCGGGTTTTCTGGAACAATCTTTAAAGGCTGATGACAAAACTAAGGAGAGGGCAAAGCTCTGCTTAGAAAAGGATTTTTATGGATTGAAGTAATAAATTGGAGGATGGATAATTGGATAACAATACAAAAGAAAGGAAAAACATGCATGTTTCAACAGAGGAAATGACCAGGCAGCAGCAGTTTATCGAAGAGATAAAGCAGTTAAACTACCCAAAGGAATTGCAGACCGGAAAAAAAAGGCTGTATTATCTGGCAACCTTAGGATGTCAGATGAATGAGCATGATTCCGAAAAACTTGCAGGAATGCTTTCAGAAATGGGTTATGCCGAATCGGATAACATGAACAACAGTGATTTGATAATATATAACACTTGCTGCGTAAGGGAAAATGCGGAGCAAAAGGTTTATGGGCATCTTGGCCCATTAAAGCACCTGAAAAGAGAGAATCCTGACCTTGTTATAGCAATATGCGGCTGTATGATGCAGCAGCCGGAAGTTGTGGAACATATAAAGAAATCCTACCGGCATGTGGATCTTATATTTGGAACCCATAACCTGTATAAATTTCCGGAACTTTTGTTTAGTACTATCGGATCAAAGAAAACCGTAATAGATGTTTGGGATAGCGAGGGGCAGATAGCCGAGGACATTGCCATTGAAAGAAAGGATGGAGTAAAAGCTTGGGTTACGGTAATGTATGGCTGCAATAACTTTTGTTCATACTGTATTGTACCTTATGTCCGCGGCAGGGAAAGAAGCCGGAACCTAGACAATATTGTGAATGAGGTACTGATGTTAGGACGTCAAGGGTTTAAGGAGATAACACTACTGGGGCAGAATGTGAACTCTTACGGAAAAGACCTGGGCGGTGATATTGATTTTGCAAAGCTGATTCGTGAGGTGGACAAGGTGCCGGGAATTGAAAGAATACGGTTTATGACATCGCATCCTAAGGATTTGTCCGATGAGCTTATTTATGCAATGAGGGATTGTCAAAAGGTGTGCGAGCATTTGCACCTCCCCTTTCAAGCAGGAAGCAGTGCAATACTCAAAAAGATGAATAGAAAATATTCCAAAGAGGATTATATTAATCTTGTGGAGAAGGTTAAGGAGAATATTCCTGACATTACGTTAACTACAGATATAATAGTCGGGTTTCCAGGTGAAACGGAGGAAGATTTTTTAGACACCCTCGATATTGTTGAGAGGGTAAAGTTTGATAATGCTTATACCTTCCTTTACTCAAAAAGGACGGGCACACCGGCAGCTAAAATGGAAAACCAAGTTCCGGGGGATGTGAAAAAAGAGAGGTTCCAAAGGCTTCTTGAGCTGCAAAACAGAATAAGCAAAGAGATCAACGATACGTTTTCAGGAAGAGAAGTTGAAGTCCTTGTGGAGGGACTGAGCAAGAATAATGATAAGGTTTATACTGGAAGGACAAGGGGAAATAAAATTGTCAACTTTGAAGGAAACAAGGACATGATTGGAAAACTTGTTAATGTAAGAATAGACAATGTAAAGACTTGGTCTTTAGAAGGCACAGTCATATAATTCGATTATGAAAAAAGAGAAAATAAAAGGAGAATTGTTTAAATTGAAGAGACTTTTATTTTGCTTTTTATTTGTATGTATAGCGGGTACATTTTTCAGTTTTGGTGAGGTTAGTGCAGCGGACAGCATGACGTCCTTTCTGGAGAAACTGTTTGTATTAAACGGGTCAAAGCAGGCAATAGTGGTTTCTACAGATTATGAAGGCAATTATAAGGCTGCTGTTGATGCCTATGAAAGGAAACCCGAGGGTTGGGTGAAGTCCTTTGATACAATGGAGGCGGTTGTGGGGAAAAACGGCTTTTCAACAAACAAGATCGAAGGCGACGGGAAAGCCCCTGCCGGTATTTTCAGAATTGGACATGCCTTCGGAATACCGTACGGTGCCTCAATTACCAAGCTTCCCTACAGGAAGGTTACAGAAAACGATTATTGGATCGATGACATTACATCTGTACAATACAATAACTGGGTAGAGTACAAAGGAAATCCGAATGACAAGTGGAAGTCTTTTGAAAGGCTCAATATAACACCCTACAAGTATTCAATAGTAATTGAATACAACATGAATCCGGTAATTGCGGGTAAAGGGAGTGCAATCTTTTTGCATATCTGGAAGGATTCAAATTCCGGTACCAGCGGTTGTACTGCCGTATCTGAGGATAATATGCTTAAATTGTTAAAATGGCTAGATCCCAAAAGCAATCCGGTAATTATTCAGGGTACTGGTGCCATGATAAAAGAGATGATGAACAATGCCGATGAAACGGTATTGTACCCTGTAAAGGTTAAGGTTAACGGAAAAGAAGTGGATTTTGATGTGCACCCGAGGATAGTCGACGGAAGAACCCTTGTACCTGTAAGGGCTATTTTTGAAGAAATGGGTGCTAAAGTATCATGGGATGAGAAGGAACATACCGTCACAATCACCCGGGGTTCTTCGAAAGTTGTGCTGAAGATTGGAAGTAAAACAGCTTTTATTGATAATCAAGAGGTGGAACTTGATGTTCCCGCATCAATTATAAATGGAAGAACACTGGTTCCTGTGCGGTTTATTGCAGAGGGTCTAAGGTTTAATGTTGGATGGGACGGAGGCAGCAGGACAGTTACAATAGATGAGGATGCTTAATAACGGGCAAATAATTAAGAGATGAAAATCCAATGCTCCGGGTGCATCTAGTTGTTATTGTTTTTAGGTCATTTCACTTCGTGAAGTTCCACTAATAAAATATGTCTGTAGGAAGAGCATAAGAACTTTAACTATGGGCACGTAGTTGTGGGTGAAGAAAAGCATGGAAGAAACATTGTGAAGCAAGTTTTAGAGCCTGTTAATACGACGAGGAAAGGGAGAGCATCCTCCTACGCGAAGCGAGTTTTGCTCGACCCCGAGGAGTATTTACAGGCTCTTTACTTGCGAAACTTAAGTTTCTGGAATACTTTTCTTCACGGATACCACATGCACCCTTTTCACGGATACTACATATTTCCCTTTTTCAAAGGTATTGCACGCTCATCTTTTCAATTAACCGAACCGCCGCAGTCTAACGAAGCGGCACCTCCGACATATCCTTCATATCCGTGTATTTTGTTGCTTTTACCTTTTCTCCCGACAAGGTATATAATACACCGTCGGAATACACAATTCTGTCAATTTGGGCACTTTGCCAAATATCTTGTAAAGGCTGGTTCAAATGCGTAATCCTACCCCTTAATTTAAATCCTTCGGTACTGTTTACATTATATACATATGCACCTTGAAATACATTGTATTGGTAGTAATCATTCACGGGATAGTTTTCTACTACCGATACCGGGAAAGCCATAAGCTCAAGGTTCTTCATGTACATCAATGCCTTGTGGTTTTGAAGAAGCGGTGAGTCGGATCCCCTGTCTCCTATTATTTCAACAAACTTCTCCTTGGGATTGTTAACATCGGTGACATCGAAGATAGCAATTTTAACCCCTTGAGACCATGCAAAGTTGCCAGTTACACTATCGACAGCATCCTTACCGAAACCTATAATGTGGTTTTCGTCGAGGGGATGAATGTATTCACTGTAGCCGGGTATTTTCAGTTTTCCAAGAACCCTAGGATCACGCGGGTCTTCAAGGCTTATTACGAAAAGGGGATCTACCTGTTTAAAGGTAACCAGATAGAGTCTGTCTCCCATGAACCTTGATGCATAAATATGCTCCTCCGGAGCAAGCCCCTTTAAAGAACCGCAAAGCTTCATATTCTCGTCCAGGACAAATACATTGCTCGAGGCACTGCTCCATCTGCCGGTCTGAGTGGTTAACCGGAAATATCCGTTGTACTCATCCATTGCAAACTGATTGTGTACAGCACCGGGAACGGAAGCACTGTCAAATTTTCCGATGGTTCCGTCATTTATTTCTATCCTATATATATTGGTTGCATATTGGTATTCGTAATATAACGAATCATCCGTCGAAAGACAGTCGAAAAAGTCTCTTATAGGCTGGTTGACAACTGTTGTATCGGCTATTTCATCAGCGATATAAATGTAATTAGTAGATACATAAACATTCTCACCGTCTCCGCCGATATACGCCTTTACCTGAGCCTCACTTCCGGCATCATCTATAGGAAAGACAGCGACTACATTCATTTTGACATAATCGTTGCTGGGGTTGTTCATCAAAAACAGGTCTTTGTAATCCATTTCAACAATGGAATCGTTTGCTGAAGTATCGGAATATTCCGGGTAATCAATGTCTCTTACATATGATGTTGTAACCAGATACAGGTGATTGTTTATCATTCGTGAGGTCAAATAACCGCAATCCAATTCCAGAGTTCTTTCAGCCACCGGATTGGAGCGATCCTTTATGTTGTATGTTTTGACTACTGTTCTGCGTTTTTCACTAATTATTACGGCTATATAATCGTTGTATAGAAACATTTCCCTGGGTTCGCCTTCCAAAAAATTGTGCCGGTACACTATTTCCATCTGTTCGGGAGGATTTGACCTGATGATGAATAAATTGCTTCCTTTGATATAATAAACATACTCTCCATCGGTTTTTACAATATCAGCCTCATCCACATTCTCGACCTGGACATTGGTTTTGGAGGTGCCTTTATAAATTCCGTCACTGTAAACAGCTTCAGTTCCCCCTGCTGTATTTTGTCCTCCCATACCTGAGGCAAAATCAGAGCTTGCTTTCATCCCCATACTGGGCAGCTCGAGAGAAAAGTTAGGATTTGCAATTATTGCAATGTTAATAAATGCTTTATTAAAATCATAAAGAAATTGTGAAAATTTATTTAGTTCTCTACTGTAAGATGAAGAATAATCCTTTGCTCGTAAAAAGAAGTTTACAGCTTCGTTTCTGTTGGCGAAGGCTTTCATGGAAGGCTGGTTTGAACCGATAGCCGCCAAACCCATGTATGGAATAGTGATGCAAAGGGCATATACGCATGCAATTGCCGATGCTCCCAATACAAAAGCCCGTTGCTTTCCAAAAATCCATTTTTTAGAGTCCCTTTTTTCCTGCACCGTGTCTTTATCTTCTTCATCCGATGCTCTTTTAGATAATATTTCAGTTAATATGGGAGGATGCTTTTTTAGATAATGCCTTTTTTTCATCAGTACCAGGATTGAAAATAAGGCGTTTATCAGCCACATTGTAACTATCCCCGTTAAAAAAGTTATAAAAAAATTACTTGTAAATATACTTCTAAGACCGCCCGTGAATGCAGTAACAATTATAGCACAGGCTATAAAACCGTATTTTAGAAATTCCAACAAGAAAGCTTTTATATCGAACTGCCATTCATAATGATCCGAATAGTAGTTTTGCCAGTGTAAAACTATGAAGTTTTTAAAATTAAATAAGATCATATCAACAAATGCAAATGCCGTAACATAAAATGCAAAAATCAATAATATTGCACTTAAATAATCATTTACAAAAAGGTAGTCGGATAAAAAGTCTATTATTTCGGAGGATTCAATTGCTATAGTAAGAACAATGAAAAGGATTATTTTAAAAATAGCTGATATATACATATAAAAAAAGTATGCGGTAAGAGCCCGGTTTTTGGGCAGAAAGTCTCTTAAACTAAAGTGCTTGCCGTCAATATTGTACATACACAGGTATACAAATAAAGACATACCGCTAAACAGAATAATGTACAGGACGAAAGGTACGACTCCTGTGGAACCGATGGCAAAACCGGATAATGAAGTAATGCCTCCGGCCCATCCGATAAAAGCAAAAGCAGTGAAAAACATAAGCTCTATTAAGGTAATCAAAAGACACCTTTTCACAAACTTTAGTTTATTTGGAATAAGGGGAGTCTTTATTTTTACATCCAAGCCGGCCTTTTCCATAACCGATGCTTTTATTCTGTTTGTTGTGCCCATGTCAATATTTTCGCCTAATTTATCAGTGTCGATGGAACCTATGAGCTGTTCAGTATCTTCTTCGTTAAGATTGTCTAAATTATTAATTATTTTATCATCCATTCACAACACACCTCCAAGTGCTTCTTTTAGCTTTGCAAGCCCCCGGGATATTTTTTTATCAATGGTATTTACCTTGATACCAAGGGCTTTTGCAATGATTTTTGAGCTTTGACCGAAATAGTACTTCCGGATAAAGATTTCACTGTCAGGAACCCCTAAATCCTTGATGCTTTGTATTAATACATGCTTTGTTTCCGTATCTACCGTACTGCTCTCCAAAGCGGCCATGTTAGGGCTGCTGTCTAAAGAATCCGCCGGCTGAATTCTTTTGGTACCTGTTCTGATTAAATCTACAGCCCGTCTTTTTGCAATAACCGCCAAGAAGGATTTTACAGAACCCTTGCTCAAATCAATGTTCTCCCGTTGCCTGTAAAAATCGTAAAACACTGTGCTTACGCACTCTTCAATGTCTTCTTTGGAGTAAATTGAAGCAAGCTTGTTTCTAACGATGGTATAAACAAGCCCCATATATGTATCCATCAGTTTGAGAAGGCCTTCTTCGGGATTTGATCTTATTTCCTTGAGCAAAATTTCATCCAATTAAACACCTTCTTTCCCATGTTGTTCAATAATTATATTCGGTTAATTCTACAATAATCTGACAAAGGAATATAAATATTTTTTATTTTATCACAAATATGTATACGTAACGGTAATTTTGGTTTGTACCGCAACCGAGAAGCAAGTAAAACGGAAGTAAAATGGACAGGGAGCCTAATTTCCTATTCAGCAAATGGGAATATAAAACGATATATATTATACCAGTATTTTTTAATAGCCATATTTTAACTTTGAAAAGGATAATAACGCAAATTTATGCTTGTGATCTATAAAAGCATAAATTAAAATAAAATTGAGAGGTGGCATTAATCCGAATTTTGAAGGGGATAAAAATGAAAAAAACATTTGTTTTACTTGTTGCCATTGTATTGTTAATAAGCGGTTATTGCTTTGATGCGGATGCATCGCAGAAGATCAGGGTAATTATAGACAACCGGTATATGAACTTTGATGAGGATCCTATAATTGAGGACGGAAGGACAATTGTACCGGTAAGGAGTATTTTTGAGTCGATAAACGCCAGCGTAATGTGGTTTGAAGATACACAGACGGTACTTATAAACAGCAGCGATACCGAGATATTACTGCAAATAGATAACAAAAATGCTTATGTGAATAATACCCGGGTAGAGCTGGAGGTACCGGCAAGGATAATAAACGGAAGAACCTTTGTTCCTATAAGGTTTATAAGTGAAAGCATCGGAGCTTACGTGGGTTGGGATGGAAATACCAGAACCGTCATTATAAATACAAAGGGGCAAGGCAATCAAAATCTTCCGACACCGAATCAGCCGGTTGAGACTCCTTCTCCGGCAAACACGGTACATGACATCACTGGAGATTTCAACGGAAACATAGATATATTAATGGGGGCATCGGAGAAAAGCATAAAGAGAATTTTCGGTGAACCGGATCGCATTGATTTGAGCAGACACGGCTTTGATTGGTATATATACAACAGCGATCTTGAAAAATATATACAGGTAGGAATTGATAACGGCAGAGTTGTCGGTGTATATACAAATTCTTTGAGCTATAAACTAAATAGCAATATAGGTATTGGAGTAAGCAAGTCCCAGGTGGAAAAAGAGCTTGGAAACACTATAACGAGCATTCTAAAGGAAAATACCGACTATATAATGGTTAAAAATGATGAGTATCAATTATTCAATGTGGATAACAGGTATTATTCAACGGTTTTCTATGATATTGTTGACGGCGGAAATACGACGGCATTTCTTTTAATTGATTATAACACTGAACAGGCGTTAAAAGGGCATTATGCTGAGCCGAGTGAAGAGCTTCTCAGAAGCTATGAGATGGAGATTTTTGATCTTGCCAATTCCATTCGGGTAAGGCACGGAAAGGAACCTTTTAAATGGAGCGGCGAGGTTGCTGCGGTTGCAAGGGCACATAGTATTGATATGATTCAAAATGACTTTTTTTCTCACAACAATCTTTCGGGACAAACTCCCTTTGACCGGATGAAGAACGCCGGAATCAGTTTCTTTACAGCAGGAGAAAACATAGCAAGGGGACAGATGGACGGAATTTTTGCCCATGAAGCATGGATGAATTCTCCGGGGCATAGAAAAAATATAATGGGATATTGTGAATACCTTGGTGTGGGAGTCTTTGCCAACGGGAAAAATACCATCTGCTATACACAGGATTTCTTTTCGCCATGGTAAAATATTTTAAATTACAGGTTATTTTTTAAGTGGTTTTATGATACAATAATTAAAAAGAAAAACCACTTATTATATACTTAACAAACTATGAAGCTTAATTTATTCGGCACTGAATAAAATAAAAGAAAAGGGTGATTGATATGGATATCATGGAAAAAGCAAAGGAACTCGGAACGATGATAGGCTCTTCGGATGAAATGGTCAGTTACAAAAAGTGGGAAGAAAGTTTGGAAAGGGATCACAGGGCAAGGGCAATACTCAGAGAATATCAATCATTGCAGACTGAAATGTTAAGAGCGGCACAAGAGGATACGGATAAAAGTATTTTAGACGAAATAAAGAGAAGATTGTTGGACAAGTTTGACGAAGTTAACGAATGTGAAATTACCAGAAATTTTATTGATTCAAAGGATAAGTTGGACAGGCTTATTAAAAAGGTGAACGATGTGCTTGTATACTCAATTTCCGGGGAGGAGTCGTGTTCACCCCATGGCTGCGGTTCATGCAGCGGATGCGAGTAATATTAATTTGTACGTGAGGTAAGTGAAATGGCTAATTTGACACCGATGATGCAACAGTATCTTGAAATAAAGGAACAGTACAATGACTGTATCCTTTTTTTCAGGCTGGGAGACTTTTATGAAATGTTTTTCTCTGATGCCGAGACAGCATCGAGAGAGCTTGAAATAACACTCACAGGAAGGGACTGTGGTCTTGAAGAAAGGGCACCGATGTGTGGGGTTCCTTTTCATTCTTCGGATTCTTACATATCGAAGCTTATAAGTAAAGGCTATAAGGTGGCAATCTGTGAACAGGTGGAGGATTCGGCACTGGCAAAAGGGCTGGTAAAGAGGGATGTCGTAAGGGTGATTACGCCAGGTACAGTGACGGATTCTTCAATGCTTGATGAAAAGAAGAACAACTATCTTATGTCGATTTACAAAAACAAAAACTTTTTTGGTATTGCCTGTGTGGATCTTTCAACGGGAGATTTTTTATCCACCAGCATTACCTTTGGGAATACCTTTAACAAATTAATGGATGAAATTGCAAAATTCTCACCCTCGGAAATTGTGGTAAATGGTGAGTTTTTTTATGATGAAGCAATTACTTCGGTTATCAAAAAAAGATTTAATGTATATTTTTCAAGCCTTGAGGACAATTTTTTTGAGCGGGAATTTTCCCTCAATAAAGTAAAGAGTTATTTTGAGGATTTTGAAATAAAGGAAAATACTTTTGACCTTTACATAAATGCTTCGGGAGCACTTTTAGAGTATCTTGAACAGACTCAGAAAGTGAACCTTAGCCATATTCAAAGCTTCAATACTTATAAGATTGAGGAATATATGGTTTTAGACCTGTCTACCAGAAGAAATCTTGAGCTTACCGAAACCATGAGGGAAAAAAACAGGAAGGGTTCCTTGCTTTGGGTTTTAGACAGGACTATGACATCTATGGGTGGACGCACCTTGAGAAAATGGATAGAGCAGCCCCTTATAAACCTTCACGACATAAAGGACAGGCTCAGTGCCGTCAGTGAGTTTAAAGACAAGTATATGGTGCGAATGGAGATAAGAGAGCTTTTAAAGGCGGTTTACGATATTGAAAGGCTGATGAGCAAGGTAATCTTAGGTTCCGCCAATGGCCGGGATCTTGTAGCTATTAAAAGCTCTATAGGGCAGATTCCATATATAAAGAAGCTGATAAAAGACTTTGAGGCAAGCCTTAATGTGTTGTGCCATGACGAGCTTGATGCCCTCGCGGATATTTATGAGCTTATTGACAAGGCTATCATTGATGAGCCTCCGGTTTCGGTAAAGGACGGGGGAATTATTAAAAAGGGCTTTAATGAGGAGATAGACAGGCTGAAAACTGCAGCAAAAGATGGCAAGAAATGGATTGTAGATATTGAGAACAAGGAGAGGGAGCAAACCGGAATAAAGAATTTGAGGGTTAGATTCAATAAGGTATTTGGCTATTATATCGAAGTTACGAAATCCTACTATTCTCAGGTTCCGGATCATTATATAAGAAAACAGACCCTGACAAACTGTGAAAGGTATATTACCCAAGAATTAAAAGAAATAGAGGATACTGTATTAGGTGCAGAGGAAAAGCTGGTTGAGCTGGAGTATCAAGCATTTGTAGATGTCAGAACCAAGGTTTCCAAGGAAATAGACAGGCTGAAACGCACAGCAAGGAGTCTTTCGCAGATTGATGCATTATCTTCTTTGGCAGAGGTGGCAGACAGAGAGTCCTATGTTATGCCTGAGGTGACGGAAGATGATGAAATAGAAATTGTTGACGGAAGGCACCCGGTGGTTGAGAAAATGACAGGGCAGGAGACTTTTGTTCCCAATGATACCCATCTTAATATGGGTGAGGATCAGATAGCGATTATTACCGGACCCAATATGGCCGGTAAATCCACATATATGAGGCAGGTGGCATTGATTGTGCTTATGGCACAGATAGGAAGCTTTGTCCCTGCTAAAAGTGCACGCATCGGCATTGCGGATAGGATATTCACTAGGGTTGGTGCATCGGATGACTTGGCAGCAGGGCAGAGCACCTTTATGGTTGAAATGTCTGAGGTCGCAAACATATTAAGTAATGCTACAAAAAAAAGCCTCTTGATTCTTGATGAAATTGGAAGAGGTACAAGCACTTATGATGGTTTAAGCATTGCTTGGGCAGTTATTGAGTATATATCTGAGAAAATCGGTGCAAGAACCCTTTTTGCCACCCACTACCACGAATTGACCGAGCTGGAAGAGAAAATGGATGGTGTAAAGAACTATTGCATATCGGTGGAGGAAAAGGGAGAAGATATTGTATTTTTAAGAAAGATATTAAGGGGCGGAGCAAATAACAGCTACGGGATTCAGGTGGCAAGACTTGCCGGTGTGCCGGACAAGGTTATTGGAAGGGCAAAGGAACTTTTGAAGGAGCTAAAGGATGCAGATATTACAAAGAGGGAAAACCGGGCTAAAAGAGGTGGGAAACCTATAGAGGGCCAGATTGATGTGTTCTCCTTTAATCTAGAACAAAGAAACTGCGATGAGGTTTTAAACGAGATAAGGGATATTGACATTTCCACCCTTACACCGTTAGATGCCCTGAATGTGCTTTATACCCTTCAAAGAAAGATTAAGAACTGATATTAGATATGGTTTTGGGTAAAGAGTAATATGGGGAAGAGAGGCCTTCATATAATATCTGGTACACCAAAAGTTAAAATACGTCTTTAGGTTAAGGAGTAATTATGGGAAGAATAGTTATACTTGATGAAAATACATCCAATCAGATTGCTGCAGGTGAGGTGGTGGAAAGACCTGCTTCGGTGGTCAAGGAACTTGTTGAGAATTCCATTGATGCAGGCAGTACCAATATTTCGGTAGAAATTAGCAATGGGGGCATTTCCTTAATAAAGGTGGTTGACAACGGTGCGGGGTTTGAAGAGGATGATATGGAAATCGCCTTTGAGAGGCATTCTACCAGTAAGATAAGAAAAGCCAGTGATTTAGAGGCCATTACCACCCTTGGATTTAGGGGAGAGGCCCTTGCAAGCATTGCATCGGTTTCAACCGTTGAACTCACTTCAAGGCAGGCTAAAAACACCTATGGAAGGCATGTAAAGTTTAAAGGCGGTACGCTGATAGAGTCGGGACAGGTGGGTTGTCCTGTGGGAACCACCTTTGTTGTGAGAGAGCTTTTTTACAATACCCCTGCGAGATTCAAGTTTTTAAAGAAGGATTCTACAGAGGCAGGATATGTGTCCGATATAGTCAGCAGAATTGCCCTTGGAAACCCACATATATCCTTAAGGCTTATAAACAACAGAAACACGGTTATTCATACCCCAGGCAATAATGATGTTCTTAGCACCATATTTAGTCTCTACGGAAAGGAGACTGCAAAGGATTGTATGGAGATATCTTACAGCGATGAGAAGATAAAAATAAAAGGATATGCCGGAAGACCCGAAATTGCAAGATCGAACAGAAACTATCAGTCCATCTATTTAAATGGACGTTACATAAAAAACAAGGTTATATCATCGGCGATTGATGAGGCATATAAAACCTTTCTTTTAAAGAATAAACATGCTTTTATCGTATTATATATGGAGTTAAATCCAATGCTGGTGGATGTCAATGTGCATCCCACAAAAACCGAGGTGCGTTTTTCACAAGAGCAGGATATATTCAGGGCTGTTTATCATGCTGTGAATAATACCCTTTTAGGAAAGTCCCATGTTCGAAGTATTGAGCTTGGAGAAAATCAAAAACACTATTTCAGGTTTGAGGGGGACGTAAAATCAAAGGGTGATTTTGTACAGCAGAAGCTCAATACAGCTAATAGAAAAAATGACGGGGTTGAGACTTCTAGAAGGACAACTGAAAGTACTTTGGAAAAAAGGGATGTAGTTGAAAAAGACAATAATTATTCTAATGCAAGGGTTGAGGATAAAACAGGTGAGGTCTTAATAAATAAAGGTTTGATAAGGGAAGAGATAAAAGACAGGAAACTATCGGGTGAGGGCTATATAAAAAAAGATTTGTCGGGCGATAATATAAAAAGCGAAGGTATAGACAGCAAGGATATATTAGACGGCAATCTAAAAAGCGAAGGTATAGACAGCAAGGATATATTAGACGGCAATCTAAAAAGCGAAGGTATAGACAGCAAGGATATATTAGACGGCAATCTAAAAAGTGAAGATTTGACGGGCGAAGATTTATCCGCTCAGGAGAATATAAGCAAGGATTTATCCCGGCGGGGGATAGATTTAAAAGAAGGAGAGGCTTTGGGGCAGGACACAGAAACCATTTTCCAAGATGCCATAATAATAGGGCAGGCCTTTTCAACATACATATTGCTTCAGAAGGATGAAGACCTCATTCTTATTGACCAGCACGCCGCCCATGAAAGGATAATGTTTGAGACTCTAAAGGAAAAATACTTAAAAAAAGAGAATCTGGCACAGTATTTGCTGGCTTCGGAGGTTATAGAGCTTACAAATCAGGAATTAGGCTTTATTGAGGAAGAAAAGGACTTGTTGAATAAATTAGGGTTTAATTTCGAAACCTTTGGAAATACTTCTATTATATTGCGTTCCGTACCCGTAGATATTGATGGCGGTGGTATAAAGGAAGCGTTTATGGGGATTGTTGACTTTTTAATGTCGAAAGGAAACAAAGGTGACAGCATTATTGAGGAGGAAGCATTATACCAAATAGCATGCAAGTCTGCCATTAAAGCGAATAAAAGACTTGATGAAAAAGAGATAAAGGAGTTGCTGCAAGAGCTTGAAGAACTTGAAAATCCTTATACTTGTCCCCACGGACGACCCACAATAATTAAGATTACCCGGTACGAATTTGAAAAGATGTTTAAGCGGGTTTTATAGCTCGTGCTTTGTAATTTTTATATGATTTAAATTGGAGGATAGACTTGGATAATGTAATTGTGATAATTGGTCCGACGGCATCAGGAAAAACAAAGCTTTCAATAGAGCTTGCCAAAATTATTAATGGCGAAATAGTTTCTGCAGATTCAATGCAGATATATAAATATATGGATATAGGCACTGCCAAGCCTGATGAAAAAGAGAGAGAAGGCATAAAGCACTATCTTATTGATGAAGTTTATCCGGATGAAGAGTTTAGCGTTGCCCGGTTTAAAGAGCTTGCCTTAAAACATATTAATGAAATAACAAAAAAGGGTAAAGTTCCCATTGTAGCAGGAGGAACAGGACTTTATGTAAATTCACTAATATATAACTTTGAATTTTCCGATACAATTTGTGATTGGGATTTAAGGAACAAACTTGCAAAGGAGGCTCAGGAAAAAGGCAACGAATACATCCACAACAAGCTGAAAGCAATTGATCCTGTAGCAGCGAAGAAGATACATAAGAACAATGTTAAAAGGATTATACGTGCGATAGAGGTATATACCTATACTAATAAGCCCATTTCTGTTCATCAGGAGGAGTCGAGACGAAATCCACCAGAGCACAATTTTATACTTATCGGCATCAGCATGGAGAGACAAAAGCTTTATGATAGGATTAACAAAAGGGTGGATTTGATGATCGAAAAGGGTTTGGTGGAAGAAGTTGAAAAGCTCGTGGAAATGGGGTATGATAGAAGTACAATTGCCATGCAGGGACTGGGCTATAAGGAAATACTGGCATATTTAAAAAAAGAGATGACTTTGGACGAAGCCATTGAGATTTTAAAGCGGGATACAAGGCGATATGCAAAACGCCAGATAACTTGGTTTAAAAAGTTCGAAAATGTATACTGGTTAAAAGTGGATGAGTTAGCAAGTCAAGAAAAAATATTAAAAAATATTAAATATCATCTTGCAACTTATGGTATTTTCTTATAGAATATAAGCAACAGGGTTTGATAGAATAGTTCTTTTGAAAAATGGTTCTAAAGTATAAATCCGTAATTAAATGTTTGTAAAAATAAAGATAAAAAAAAGAGAGAAATAGAGGAGGATTATCTGTGGTTAAGAGTAATATTAATTTACAAGACGTCTTTTTGAATCAAGTAAGAAAAGAGCATATTCCAGTTACTATTTATCTAACTAACGGATTTCAATTAAAGGGTATGGTAAAGGGTTTTGATAATTTTACCGTTGTTTTAGATAGCGAAGGAAGACAACAGCTTATCTACAAACATGCAATTTCTACCATAAGCCCTATGAAGCTCGTAAGCCTTATTTTCAATGATAACAGAAATGAACAGTAAACGAAAATAAAGAAGCCGATAATAGGAAGTTTGCTTTTTTGAAGGATTTTACTTCTTAAAACAGTGACTTAATAATAAGAGGCTTATGTTTTATAAGAGGCTCATGTAAAACATAAGCCTCTTATTAGTGGAATTTCACGAAGAGAAATGACCACAAAAAAAGCTCAAGGACTCGATGCCCTTGAGCTTTAGCTTTTGTCAGCGTGTGTGCCCTACATTTTTCTAAAAACTCCGATTACTTTTCCTAGAATAGATAAATTCTCTTTTACAATAATGGGTTCGTAGTATTTATTTTCTGGCTGTAATCTGACATAACCTTCTTCTTTATAAAATGTCTTTACGGTTGCTTCATCTTCTATCAGTGCAACAACAATATCTCCATTGTTTGCTGTAGACTGTTGCTTTATAAGAATATAGTCGTTGTCAAAGATACCGGCTTCTATCATACTGTCTCCCTTGACCCGGAGCATGAAAGCAGAAGAGTTTTGAACAAAGTCTAGCGGCAATGGAAAAGTATCCTCGATATTTTCTACCGCTAAAATGGGCTGACCTGCCGTAACCTTTCCGACAATAGGAACCTCCACAAGTTCCTTTCCTGAATAAACTTCTTTTGGTTTAATCTCTTTGCGGCTTTTATTGTTGCTGACAACCCTGAGGGCTCTTGGTTTTGAGGGGGCTTTGCTGATAAAGCCTTCCTTCCGCAGCTTTTCTAAATAACCATGAACCGTTGAGGTGGATTTGAAACCCACAGCACTGCATATCTCTCTTACAGAAGGAGGGTAGCCGTTTATTTCAATCTGTTCATTTATAAAGTCTAATATTTTTTGTTGCTTTTCATTTACTTTATTCTGCATGATTTTCACCCCGGAATAGTTTATTATAAAGTATTATAACATTATTAAATAAAAAAATCAAACTTATGTTCGTTTTTTGGTCAATTCACCTCGTGAAATTCCACTAAGTGTAAAGAAAAGTATTCCAGAAACTTAAGTTTCTCAAGCAAAAAAAAATTCATATTTTTTAATTTTACTGTTGACATAGAACATATGTTCCTATACAATACTCATATAGAACATAAGTTCGATTGAGGGGGATTTATATGAAAAGACGATATGTTCTCAAAAATAAAAGACGATTTTTTGTGTTTATTGTTTTTACGCTGATATGTTTATGTACTGTTATCAACGCTACCCGTACCTATGGATACAAAGAGCCTGAGTATAAAACCATTTTCGTAAGAAGGGGGGATACTTTATGGGGGATTGCGGAAAGGTATAACAAGCGGGGAGACATTAGAAGATACATATATGATGTTATGAATTTAAACAACCTTGAAAACTGTGAGATATTTGAGGGTATGGAGCTTAAAGTCATTATTGAGTAATGTTTTCAGCTGCTTTACAGTATATGGCGGGATGATATTTTTATTTATTGATATACTTTATTTCCGATTTGAAGTTTTTTTACATACAGAATTTCGCATCCGCTGTCGAAGGAATTATCGTTTCGTACCAAGCTGGTTTCCCAGATGAAAGAACTATTTTCTTTATACATTTCTGCATTTACCAAAAGTCCTTCCATATAGATAATGTCATTTGTTTTTATATACTTTACCCCCTTTAAGATTTGCTTGTTTGCAGCAATTATGTGAGTATTTGCAGAGTGGGTGGTTATATAACTCAAACTTAAGGGGCAATTAGCGGAGCAGGAAAAGCGATACTGTCTTCCTGATTGGGAATATTTAATATACTTGTCATACTTTGGGTCAATGAGCTGGCCCCATGCCAAAGCCAGATCATATTTGCTTATTGCTTGTGCAGCATCCCCAAAAGGAAATATACGGTGTTTACTCTTAACTTTTGCGACAATTTTATAATCAGCCATTGGCGTAATATACCAAATATCCGAACCCTTTCTTATAATGAAGATTTTTTCCGATGTGTCAGTTTGAACGGGATCGTCTGTTGCACTATGGTTGTTATAGACTGTTTGAGTTACCAGTGGTCTAAGTTTTGCAATAGGATCTATTACATAAACCACAAGCAGAAAAGTACAAACTAATAACAGAATACCGAATAATAGTTTCTTATCGGTTGCTAAACGTATATTAGACCTTTTACTTGGGGTTTGATTCATCAGTTCGGCTTTTCGCTTTTGCATTTCACTGTAAGTTCTTATTTTTCCTGTCCCCAGCTCAGCGAACAACTGGTCTTCAATTTGTTTTTCAAAATCATTATTCAAGAAATCACCCCATGGATAGGATATCACACAAAAGACCTACACTATCTATTATACTAGAATAAAAGAGATTTTTCACCCGCAAATTTGCAATTAGGCATGGTATAAGCATGAACCCATTTGCTGCCAATACGCTCTTTCTCTCATCTATAATTTATTGAAAAATATATTAAGGATATTCATTAGTTAGAATGGTAATATGCACTTCCCGGTCTGCATTACAAAACGAAAGCAGGCCGGGAGGTGCAAAATGGAGCTTTTGTTTCTGCATTTTCGAAATCGAAAGGATTAACTATTTTTTTATAATAGGAATCCATATTTCGCTGCGATAGTCATCGGAATCGGCATCACCGTCAAAATATACTTCCAGCTCTGGTCCCTGTGCGTGTTCGTAGCCTGTGGACGGAAACCATTCCTGGTATATTTTATTCCACACTTCCTGTATTGCATTGGGCATTGGTCCTACAACTGTAAACACAGCCCAGGTAGCTTCCGGGATGACTCTGATGACGAATCCGTCCGCTGAATAACCTTTGTCTTCCACAGCTATCATATACGTAATTTCTTCCTTTTCGTGATCAAAATCAATGCATATGCCCAGTAGATTTTCACTGTTTGATAAAGAACACAGCTTTTCACATGTACCGTCCTTTGAGCACTCATCCCAGAACTTCGGTATTCTTTTGAAGTTTTCTCCATCCTTTGTTGTCACTGTCAATGCCTTGCCAATAACCTTGAATTCTTTTCTTTCTACAATCCTGTAATCCATATCCTTATCTCCTTTCAAGTATAAATGGAAGGAAATGCGTGGGAACGCCTTGAGTTTTACACCGGATTTGCGTGCAGCAGAAGGTGTACAACCATGGATTCTGCGAAATGCTTTGGAAAAGGACTCCGGTGAATCATAACCGTATTTGAGGGCCAGATCGATAACCTTTGTATCAAAAACGGATATCTCCTGAGCCGCCAATGTGAACCTTCGTTTTCTGATGTAATCTTTAAGCGTCACACCAGTCAGCATTAAAAACATTCTCTGAAAGTGAAAGGTTGAGCAGTATGCTACCTTTGCAATTTCTTCCGAATCCAGCTCGTTTTCAATATTGTTTTCGATATAATCGATTGCGTCTCTCATTCTGTTAAGCCATTCCAAAGCACTCATCTCCTTTAATCATATAGTATCACGGATAAGGATATAGTACCTGTCATTCCTTGCTTTTTAATGACAGATTAGTAATGCACTCCACAAAAAAAGTTTTAAAATCAAATTAGATTGAATTTCAAGAAATACTAGATATATCATTTTATTATATCATAATAAAATTCTGGTACTATATATTTTGAAAAACATTATTAATTACAGTGTTCAATATATTTTTTTTTGTCTATTTCTGAAAAGATGTATCAAGGGTTAACAGCACGGTGAAATCATGAAGGAAGATTAAGCCATGGCATAAATTACAGATAAACTTTATTGAGCCTTTGTAGTAAGATATTACCCATAGATAATGAAAAGTGGGGTTATACTAAATGGGTAAGAAATTATACAAAGGGAGC
>JAAYTO010000137.1 GCA_012523755.1 Clostridium sp.
GTACGTACGGTGGTGTGGGAGGTCGGTAAATAAAATAATTATTTACCTCCTACCCGATTTACTTGTCTTGCCAACTATAATTATACTCTAAGATTATACTAGGATGCATTAAATAAAACAAAAGCTCAAGGGCATCGAGCCCTTTCGCTTTTTGGTCATTTCACTTCGTGAAATCCCACTATATTTGAAGAAAAATAATATGCACTCATTTTAGCATCTGAAGGCGTAAAATACATTTCTTATTTCTTGCCGGACATTTTTTGCTTGAGAAGGGAGAGTTCCTGGGTAAGGCGAATTATTCTTTCATTCTGTTTTGATACGACAACAGTGGTATTGAGACTATAAACAATTAGATAAATAAGTCCAAGCAAAAACAACAAGGAGGGGGGATTTTTTATATCAAGACTCTTTGCCAGACTATCCAGCAAAACGGAAGTGCTTGAAAGGATGAGAAAAACAATACTAATGAATATCCAGAGCAGAGAATAACGTTCTTGAAGCTTATTTTTTCTTACAAGCTCAATTACTATCAATAAAAAAAGAATACTAAACACTATGGATAAAGAGTATATGTTTATAGCCATAAAAACACACCTTTCTATTTTTCGGAAGATCGCAAGGCTCCTATTATAAGTGCAAAACTCACCTTGATCATGTAATATAATGACCGCAGAGTTGTAATGGAAGATTTTCCTCCTTGGCGTTCTTGCATTTGAACGGGGAGCTCAACTATTCTAAAATTTTTCTTTTTAAGCTTTACTAGAACATCTACCTCAGGGTAATCATCGGGATAATGATTAGCAAAACAACGTATGACATCCTTATTTACAGCCCTAAATCCCGAAGTAGTGTCCTTGAATTTTTGATTTGTCAATAAACTCACAAGAACTGAGAAGAAGACCATTCCCATTCTTCTACATATGGATGACTTGTAGTTTGTTTTACTTATGTACCTTGATCCAACCGCTACATCTGCCGAATTATCAATAAGAGGCCTTATTAAATCTTTTATGTAAGATGGATCGTGCTGCCCGTCGGCATCAACCTGAACAGCGATATCATAATCATTTTCCCTAGCATAAATATAGCCAGTCTGCATAGCACCCCCAATTCCAAGATTATAGGGGAGATCTACCACTTTGGCACCAGCTTGGGAAGCCTTCTTTGAAGTTTCATCACAAGAACCGTCATTTACCACCAGTATATCCGCTTCAGGTATTTTAATAGTTATATGCCTTATGACCTTTTGTATAGTTGTTTCTTCGTTATAAGCCGGAATTATAATCAGTATTCTCATTTTTACAAGGGTGTATAAAATAGTATACACCTTTTTTACACCTCCTGTGAAAGCACAACTTTGTTATAAGTATATTCTGCATCAAAAACTGATAATAAATGCACTTGATGTGCAAAAAATGTATGCTATAATGTAAGAAGATTAAAAATGCAAGATTAGCATTGGGAGGTTGCAATATGAAGTTTACCAAGATGCATGGTTTGGGTAATGATTATATATATGTAAATTGCTTTAACGAGACCGTTGAGGAACCCTCAAAAGTAGCCAAATTTGTTAGTGATAGGCACTTTGGCATCGGTTCGGACGGGCTTGTGCTAATAATGCCTTCGGACAAAGCAGACTTTAGAATGAGGATGTTTAATTCTGACGGCTCGGAAGCGGAAATGTGCGGAAATGCCATCAGATGTGTTGGTAAATACGTGTATGACAACGGCATGATAAAAAAGGATGTAGTAAGTATTGAGACTTTGGCGGGGATAAAAATTCTTGAGCTTACAATAAAAAACAATAGTGTGGAACTTGTGAGGGTTGATATGGGAGAACCGATATTAGAGCCTGTGAATATACCTGTATTAAGTGGTAAAGAATTATTCAAGTCGGAACCTGTTACTATAAACGGAATGGAATTTAAAGTAACATGTGTATCAATGGGAAATCCTCATGCCGTCTCTTATGTTGAAAGCGTAGATGATTTCCCGCTGGAACAAATCGGATCGAAGATGGAAACTCATGAGCTCTTTCCAAAAAGGATAAATGCGGAGTTTGTTGAGGTTGTTGACAGGACTACCTTGAAAATGAGGGTGTGGGAAAGAGGGGCAGGGGAGACCTTGGCATGTGGCACGGGTGCATGTGCTGTGCTGGTAGCTTCGGTGTTAAATGGCATAAGTGAAAGAAAAGCAACAGTTAAGCTATTAGGTGGAGATCTTATTGTGGAGTGGGATGAAAATAATAATCACGTATATAAAACAGGGCCTGCTGTAAAAGTATTTGAAGGTGAAATAGAAATATAGAAAGGAAGATTAATTATGGCATTTATTAATGAAAATTATCTGAAGCTTCAGGGAAGCTACCTCTTTTCTGAAATTGCAAAAAGAGTCAATAGGTTTAAGGAAGAAAACCCCGATGCAAAAATAATAAGGCTGGGTATTGGAGACGTAACAAAACCTTTGGTGCCTGCTGTTATTGAAGGGTTGCACAAGGCAGTGGATGAAATGGCAAAGGAGGACACCTTTAGGGGATATGGTCCTGAACAGGGATACAGCTTTTTAATAAATAAAATAATTGAAAACGATTATCTTCCCCGGGTAATAAAACTAAGTGAGGATGAGGTTTTTGTCAGTGACGGTGCTAAAAGTGACACCGGAAACATACAGGAAATATTTGGACTTAACAACACAATTGCGGTAACAGACCCTGTATACCCTGTTTATGTAGATAGTAATGTTATGGCAGGAA
>JAAYTO010000138.1 GCA_012523755.1 Clostridium sp.
CTCCCTTTGTATAATTTCTTACCCATTTAGTATAACCCCACTTTTCATTATCTATGGGTAATATCTTACTACAAAGGCTCAATAAAGTTTATCTGTAATTTATGCCATGGCTTAATCTTCCTTCATGATTTCACCGTGATTCAAATTTATTATTTTCAAAAATTCTGTTTTATCCCTAATCCAACATTATATCGAACACCAAGGATTTTACGACTGCAAAATACTCCCGGATAAAGGAATTGGGCAGCTCATAGGGATTTGTTGGAGACGGTATTCCATAGGCAGTAAAACCATTATGCCTTGCAAGAATTTTCGACCGGAACAAATGAAATTCACTGGTTACGATCATTATCCGGTAGTCCCGTCTTCCTGTAAGCTGTTCCAGTACATCTGCAGAAAATTCCATGTTTTCAGCAGTACTCGTTGATTTGTCTTCCATGATTATTCTGCTTTCATCAATACCATTATTCACAAGATACCTTCTCATCGCTTCCGCTTCAGAAATAGCCTCACCGGGACCCTGCCCGCCGGTTACCACCACCATTAGGTCAGGATTTACACGAAGGTATTCAAGCCCTTTATCAATACGGTTTTTAAAAGTTGGGGTTATCTGTTCTCCCCTAAGTCCGGTTCCAAGAATAAACACATAATCCACTTCAACATCCCTGTCGGCAGTTGCCGAAAAAATTATGAACCCTTCTATCAACACAAAAGACAGCATAAAGAGTATACATACTAAAATAAACCCTCTTCTTAAAACAGTGTTTTTAATCCTGAGTAAATGTCCTTTGCCCGATAAACGGATTACCGCAAACAAAGTCAACAGTATTCCTGTAACCAACGGAAACAAAACACCAAAATTACCTATCGCTGCACCGTGAAGTGCCAAGAAACAAAAATCAAATATACCAATAATACCCAAAATCAAAATAATAATATTTGGAATCTTTCTATGCTTAGCAATCATTTTTTCCCCCTAATAATATTATTATATGCGTAATCTCTTTTTAATTAGCTGCTATTCTTCCGTTTCCTTTCCAAACCTTGCCGCAGTCATCGCGTATTTTTTTAACTTCTCATACACCATATAGTTAATAGTTCCCGGCGGATAAGTCCCATCTTCCTTTTTCTCGCCGAACGCAATTCCTGTCAGTATTTCCATACCCTCATCTATTGTCTTTACTGCATAAACATTGAATTCGCCTTTCCCAACCGCTTCAACAACCTGATCGTTAAGATTGAGATTTCTTATGTTCCGATACGGAATTATTACCCCATGGGTGCCATCAAGCCCTCGCAGCTTGCACAGTTCAAAAAATCCCTCGATTTTTTCATTAACACCACCGATTGGCTGTATCTCACCTTTTTGATTTACAGAACCGGTTACTGCAATACTTTGTTTTATGGGTACTTCCGCGAGGCTTGATAAAATTGCATAAAGCTCGGCACTTGATGCACTGTCTCCGTCAATACCGTTATATAACTGCTCGAAGCACAAACTTGCCGTAAGGGACAGCGGCATATCCTGTGCGTATTTTTCTCCTATATATCCGCCTAATATCAAAACCCCTTTTGTATGAGTGGTTCCGCTCATTTCAACTTCTCTTTCGATATTTACTATTCCTTTGCCGCCCATAAAGGTATTTGCGGTTATCTTTGAAGGCTTTCCAAAGCAATAATCACCCGTGTCAAGTATGCTAAGACCATTTATCTCTCCAACAGCTTCCCCTTCGGTATCTATGATTATTGCCCCATCCTTTATCAACTCCAAAAGCTTCTTGTCATACTTATTGGATCTATAAATCTTCTCTCTGATCGCCTTTTTCACATGTTCCGCTCTTACCTCACTGTTTCCTTCAATCCGAGCCCATGCCGATGACTCGCACAATATCTCAACAATATCGTTGAACCTAGTGGACAGCTTGCTTTGATCCTCAACAAGGCGCGAGCTGTACTCCACCACTTTAGCAACCCCTGTATTGTCAAAATGGGGTGTGTGTTCTCTTCGACAAAAGGAGCTTATAAATTGAGCAAGTTTTTCAGTGTTTTTTTCATTTCTCTCCATTTCTGCATCAAAGTCTACCTTAATCTTAAACAGCTTTTTAAAATCCTCATCAAATTGATAAAGGGCCTGATGCAAATACTCACTTCCTACTAAAATCACCTTTACCTTCAATGGAATAGGCTCAGGCTTTAATGCAGAAACAGCCACAAGTCCCATTTGCTCCTTAATATTCTCAATTGTAATCTGCCGGGTTTTTAGAACTCTTTTTAGTGCTTCCCAGGACTGCACATTGTTTAAAACATCCTTCGCTTGAAGTATTAGGTAACCTCCATTAGCCTGATGAAACAATCCGGCTTTAATCATCGTATAATCGGTGGTCATGGTTCCGAACTCATTTTCATATTCCAGCTTGCCAAGGAGATTATAATAGGTAGGATTGAAATCCACAATAACGGGAGCACCTTCGAGGGCTGAGTTATCCACCAGTAAATTTACTTTATATTTATCCGTCGGTGATGCATCATTGCCTCTTAACCATGGTATTATTATCTGCTGTTCTTCCGTCAGCTCTTCCTCCCTGAAATCACTGAGATTTTTAAGAATATCTTCCTGAACGTTTTCTAAATAGCTGATAATTTTCTTATAATCCTTGTATTTTTCTTTCATATCATTTATCTGCATGCCTACAGCGAACAATGCAATTTTATTTTCCCATTCGGTAACCCTTTCTTCCGCTTCCTTCTCCACATTTTTAATCTTTCTTATTATGTCAAGGGTCTCAAGTTGAACAATATTTGACTTTTCCGTAATTTCCTGCTTAATCTTCTCATCTAGTTCCCCATATTCTTCCTCAGTTATTGTCCTTCCTTCAATCACCGGTAAAAAGTATATGCCTGCATTTGTTGTTTTTACTTTAAACCCCTGCTTTTCTGCGTCTTCGTTTAATTCTTCCAAAAGTTCTGCTCTTTTTATCTGAAACTCCTTTGCTATCGCCGTCTTCTCCCTCTCATAATCCTCACTGTCAAAAGCCCGGGAAATTTCGAGCTGCAACACCTTTATAAAATCCTCCATATCCTTTTGAAATACCTTACCTAAACCTGCGGGTAAATTAATGGCTTTAGGCTGATTTGGATTTTCAAAATTATATACATAGCACCAGTCATCCGGCACCTTTGATTCCTTTGCAATCTTTTTCACATAATTCAAGGCATAGCTGGTCTTTCCCGTACCAGTCATGCCACTCATAAAAATATTATAACCCCGCGTATCTATTTTAAGGCCAAATTCCATCGAACGAACAGCACGCTCCTGACCAATAATGTCCTCAAGGGGTTCCAGTTCCGAAGTATTGGTAAAATTCAGAGTACTTGGGTCACATTCCTTTCTGAGCTTATTAGCAGACAAACCTTTGATTTGTGGCATACATTTTCCCCCTTTAAACCAGCTATTTGAAGTCCTTAGACAATAGTATTATCATAGACTCATCTACATTAAAATCCTTTTGTTCCCAGTCGGATTTCATTTTTCACAATTAATATTTTATTTCGGAATTTAAACTTGAAATATTTAACCTTATAATAAACCAGTTGTGCTTCCTTGAATTCTCACATGATCACTACAGATTCTTAAAGCTTTATTCTTAAGGTATTATATTTCTACTCTGATATGTCAAAATCCTCTAAAATTTTTCTATTTATTTTCCTTCCACATTATTATTGCATCTTCACCATTATCCGAGTAATATGCCTTTCTGAATCCTTCCACCACAAAACCATGTTTTTTGTACATGTTCTGGGCAGCAATATTGCTTCTTCTTACTTCTAAGGTCATTCTCCCTATACCTTCTTTTTCGGCTATAAGTATAAGATTTTTAACCAGTTTATCTCCTATGCCCTGTCTCCGGTATTCCGGGTGAACTGCTATATTTGTAATATGCCCCTCATCGCAAACCTTCCACATTCCAGCATAACCCACAACCCTTCCCTTCACCCTTGCAATAATATATTTTGCAAACTTGTTTTTTGTTACTTCCTCCATCAGGGCATTTTTCGACCAGGGAATTGTAAAGCTTGATTTTTCTACAACCATAACACCATCAATATCTTCAATTTTCATACGGGATATTACAATACCGTCAAAAGTCATTAATTCTCACCTTTTTATCCTTTGCACAGCTTTTTTTCGTATTCTCTTTCCGCTTGGGATTTTCTAAGATAGAAGGGCACCATTTCAAAACTGTTTTCAAGTTCTCCCTTGGCTGCCTTTAAATAAGCGATATGTGCAACAGAGGAAGCCCTCTGAAGCCTTAAACTCCCGGGAGCAAATACACAGTCATCTCCCAGCTCTTTTTTCAGGAATCCTTCATGCAGCTGCACGGCATCACCGGCAAAAACAACTTTTTTACCCGCATCCTTTATAATTTTGACCAACTCCGCCACCGGTATTCCCATGTAATCGGTTATTCTCTCCTGAAAATTCCCCTTCCAGTCATACAAAGCAGTATACACCTGGTTGTTTCTCGCATCCATCATAGGACATACGGTATAACTGCTCATTGGAATATTATATGCTATGGCATCCAGCGTAGGTACACTGACCACCGGCTTATTAAGTGCATACGCCATAGCCTTTATGCTGGTAACCCCAATCCTTAGCCCCGTAAATGAACCCGGTCCCGTCGATGCCGCAAAAACATCCATATCTTCCGGAGCCAATTCCAAATCGTCAAGGATTTGTTTTACCATGGGCATAAGGGTCTGGGAATGGGTTTTTTTATGGTTTAACATATACTCCCCCAAAAGTTTTTCGTCCTCCATTACAGCAACAGCCGCCACCATTGCCGACGAATCCAGTGCCATTATTTTCATTGTCTCTTTTCCTCTCCTGCCATCAGCTTTTTTTCATACTCAGAATATCTCTCGCCGTTAAACTCTATTTGAATGACCCGGGCATCGATTCCCTGAGCCAAGTCTTTTTTTATTGTGATCCATATGTTTTCATAAGGAAGCAGGTCTTTGATTAAATCCGCCCACTCAATCACCACTGTTCCATCACCGTATAAGTATTCCTCAAACCCGATTTCATACATTTCCTCAGGGTCAGAAATCCTGTAAACATCAAAGTGATAGAAGGGTATTGTGCCTTCTTCATATTCATTGACTATAGTGAAGGTAGGGCTTGTTATAGGCTCATCAATGTCTAGGGCTTTTGCAATTCCCTTCGTAAGTATGGTCTTGCCGGTACCCAGTTCTCCTGTAATACAGACAATATCGCCTTTTTGGAGAAAGCTTCCCAGCTTCCTTCCCAACTCAATTGTCTCTTCCTGTGAAAACGTTCTAATCTCTTTCATTTTTGTTCCTTTCGTAAACCACTTTACCATCGATAATTGTATTCACTACTTTTGACCTTATTTCAAAAGGGTGTCCATCAAATATGGCAATATCCGCATCCTTACCCGGTTCAATACTTCCCACCCGGTCATCTATGCCCGTAATCTCAGCAGCGTTTATAGTTATAGCCTTCATTGCCTCGGCTTCATCCATGCCTTCCCTCACCGCCATGGCAGCAGCTAAAACTAGGTATTGAACAGGCATGCAAGGATGATCGGTCATAATCGCAACCTTTACCCCTGCCTTAGAAAGGACACCGGGAGTAGTGAGGCTTAAATTCCTGAGCTCGATTTTAGATCTGTCGGTAAGGTATGGACCAACAATTGCCGGTATTCCCTCTTCGCTTAAAATATCCGCAATAAGATTTCCTTCTGTGCAGTGTTCGATGGTCATTTTCAAATCAAACTCTTTTGCTATCCTGATAGCCGTCAGAATGTCATCAGCCCTGTGTGCATGAGCTTTGATGGGTATTTCTTTATTTAGAACTCCCAAAAGTGCCTCCATTTTAATGTCATAATCAGGCTTGTCATTTTCTTCCTTATCCTCGTTGTATTCATCCAGCATTTCCTTATATTCCAAGGCCTTAAGCAAGCTTTCCCTTAAAATAGCGGCTGTAGCCATCCGGGTAGTAGGAGCCATCTTTCTTTCGTTGTACACAACCTTGGGGTTTTCACCGAAAGCAACCTTTATTGCCACAGGACTTTTTACGACCATGTCCTCTATTCTCCTGCCATAGGTTTTAAGTGCCGCAAACTGCCCTCCGATGACATTAGCACTGCCGGGACCGGTAACCACGGTTGTAACACCGTTTTGATAGGCCTCAACAAAGGCCCGGTCCAGATGGTAAACAGCATCTATTGCACGAAGGTGCGGAGTAACGGGGTCTGTCATTTCATTGCCGTCATCCCCTTCAAAACCCACCGAATCCTCCCACATTCCCACATGACTATGGGCATCAACAAGACCGGGAAGTACATATTTATTTTTTGCATCAATGACGCTTAAATTGTCTGAATTTAAAATCTCCTGTTTTAGTCCCGTAGGATATTCTCCCACCTCAACTATTTTTCCCGCATCGATTAAAATATAACCGTTTTTATAATTAGTGCCTGTCATTGTAATTATACTACCGTTTTTTATAAGCAGCATGTTTACCTCCAACAAGATAAATATTATTCCACAAAGCATATTTTATTATATTGTTGCAGCAATTACAATAAAGAAAAAGTGCAGTTAATATGTGAGCATGAAAAAAGCTGTCTAAAGAGTTTTGAATTAGTAAAGCACTCTGACAGCCCTATCTATAAATTGTATATTAAATCCTATCTTCTCCGGTTGTATTATCCTTATATCTCAAGTTGCCTGCATTATTATAATGATACATTAGTTTCCGAACAGTTCTTTGATATATTGTCTTCCACTATCTTGCCATCTACAAGTAAAATGTTTCTCCTGCAATACGACGCAACATTTTTATCATGGGTAACAATAACTATTGTTTTTCCTTCACTGTTGATATTTGTAAGTAGCTCCATTATTTCTTGCCCCGTTTTCTGATCCAGTGATCCTGTAGGCTCATCTGCGAGAATTATGTCCGCATCACTTGCCAAAGCCCTGGCTATTGCCACTCTTTGCTGCTGGCCTCCCGATATCTCTGTCGGTCTTTTATTTGCAAGATTTGCAATACCCAATTTGTCCAGATAGTGCATTATTATTTCTTTTTTTTGGCTCCGGCTCATTCTTCTATGGCAAAGAGGAAGTTCTACATTGTGATAAACACTGTAATTATTAAGAAGTGCAAAGTTTTGGAATACAAAACTGACATCTCTGTTTCTGATTTGGCTGAAGTTACGGCGTTTAAGTTTGCTCACATCTCTTCCTTTAAGAATATATTGTCCGGAAGTCGGAGTATCCATACACCCAATTATGTTAAGAAGAGTTGATTTTCCGGAACCTGAAGGTCCCATCACGGAAATACAGTCTCCTTTACAAATGTCAAGGCTTACTTTATTGAGTGCAACAACCTTCGATTCTCCTTTTCCATATATCTTTACAATTTCTTTTAAGCTTAGTATGAAATCCATTTTTATTCCCCCCCTGTAAGTTCTTTCGGTTCCAGTTTTGTTATCCTTCTTATTGGGAAAATGCAAGAAACTACGCATACTACCAGCGATATTACTAATACGGCTGCATAAACCCAAATATTTATATCTTTCATGCTGAGCATCAGGAAATTAATAAGCCTTTTTGAATTTGCCATAATGCAAGATGTGAAAAATGCTAAAATAATTATAATAAATATCTCAGAACAAAAGATTCTCATTATATGTTTTGTCTCTGCACCGCATGCCATCCTGATTCCAATTTCCCTCTTGCTGATGTTGATACCGTATACAATTAAAGACGACAACCCAAAAACCGCAATAACGGAAAGGAAAAGTATTGAAAAAAGCATTAAATAGTATTGTTCTATAAGATTTCCCCTTGTGTTGGCAAAAAACTCATTAAAAGTATATATTCCCACCGAAATTCCGTATTTTTTTGCCACTTCCCCTATTTTAGACTCCAATTCGCTGTCAAAGGGTTCCTTGCTGATAAGATAATTATTCGCTAAAACCGTTCCCTCAAAAGTTGCACCGATATAAGTATCCGGCTGGTTCGTCAGCACTATTATGAAATTGTCAATATTGACTATCTCGTCACTAAGGCCATAATTCGCGGAAAACCATTTGCTGCCTTTGTCCAGTATTCCCACGACCCTGCACTTAAATATTTCATTATCGGATATGAAAGTATCCCCTATATCAAAAGCGTGCTTATAGCCATAGCCCAATATGACAGGTTTAAAACCGTCACTTTCAAAAAAGCTACCGTCAGGCATTCCGCCTTCTAAAAAAGTATTGGGAAGCAAACTGCCAAACAGTTCATAGTCCACCGAAAGGATTTCTGCCATAAGGTATTTTTTTTGCCTTGGTATGAGCTTTCATCAACTCTCTGCCCGCTTTTTTTAAATTCCTTATCTCTTCATCCACCGCTCTTTCCACGGCCTCAACAAAAGCCTTGTTATCTCTGAGGGAAGTAAACGCAGTACTATAATAAAAATAATTACCCAGCACGCTTACCTCATCCATGCTCTTTACTTCGGACAAAAAATCTGCCCCATCCTTGCAAATCTCTTTTGAACTGCTTACTGTATTGAAAATTAATTGACAGCTTTTATCAAAATCGGCTTTTATATACCGTCTTTTTTCATTTTCATTCTTAAAAACATTTATACAAGAGCTGACCAGAGAAAAAGCAATAAAGAAAATAAGTGAAAACTGCAGCCAGACCAGCAATAAAGAAACTTTTTTCCTGTTCATTGAATGAACAAGAGCCCTTAATATATACAATTGAACCTCCCCCTTTAATTTTTAACTTCTCAAGGCTTCAATGGGCTGTACCGCCAAAGTCTTGAAACTTACGAATATTACAGTGGTAACCGTTAAAATAAATGCAGAAACCAGGGATAGCAAGAAAGCTTCCAGCAGGAAAACTTCCGGAAGGAAAACTTCCGGAAGGCTTACAAAAGACCCCAGCACCTTAAAACTTAGAAAATGAATAAGAACCGCAAAAACCGCAGCTATTGAAAACAGCAAAAGCATTTGCTTAAAAATCATGCTTAAAATATTCCCTTCGGAATGTCCAAAGGCTTTCCTTACGCCAATTTCAAAATTCCTTTGAGACACCCAGTTCATCGCAATGTTTATTGAATTTATCAGGGAAACTATAAAAAATATGTATATGATATAATTGTCAGGATATTTTGGAGAAATAGCATCCAAAAAAGTCTCTTTTTTTTCAACTATTTTTCTTGCTTCCATCAGATTAATACCTACTTCAGAAAACAAATTTTTAAGGCTTTCCAGCTGTTTTTCAATATCTCCCGACCTGCTGTAAAGGACCAGTTGTATATAACCGGAAAATACATTGCTCTTTTCCTTATCGGGGACGGATGTTATTGGAAAATAGGCAGCACTATCCCAAACCGACTGTTTATTTTTATAACCGATTATGCCTATAACCTCATACCTTGTTCCCGATATTTCCACATATTTTTTTCATTTTCCTCTATAAGATTTAACTCTCTGTTTTTTCCCACAAGAGCAACCCGGTCTTTGTTTTTTATATTTTCATAAGAAAAATATTTGCCTTTCAAAATGGGAAACAAGCCTTTGTCACCCTTATATATATCAGGATACACTCTCGGTACCACATCTTCGGCAAAAGAAGCAGGCATATTCATATTTGCAACATAAAGCCCGCTGCCGTCATAAAGAATATCATAAAGTTTATCCCAAAACTCATCATTTATCTTTCCGTTTGTCTGAATCATCAGTTCATACTGTCCCACATCTCCCAATTCATACCTTGTATTCAAAAGCTGTTGTTTTGCAATGGAACTGCTTATGCCGATAGAGGTCACAAGCATCGATACGAAAACCCCTGCAATAAAGAAAAAAGTAGAAGTCCTAAAGCCTTTTGCAAATAAATTTTTAATAATACTCACCTTTTTTTGCACCCCCATTTTTAAAGTGGGCAAATGCCTTTTAGGCATTTGCCCACAAACTATTTATCAAAAATTCTGGAAGCTTCCTGCATTATATCGATAATCGGCAAATGTTGTGGACATACATCCTCACATTGCCGGCAAGAAATGCAATCACCGGCTCTGCCGCTTTTGTCCACCAAATTACCGTAGAAAAAGTGAGGTCTTGCATCTTCTCCATACAGACGCAAAGTATTTAAAGCACTTATTACATCCGGAATACTGATTTTTTGGGGACATCCGTCACAGCAGTATCTGCATGAAGTACATTGTATGACGGATGCTTTTGCCATAGCTTTTGTTACTTCATCAAGAACTTCCCTCTCTTTATCGCTTAGGGGCTCAAAGTTAGAAAAGGTCTTTATATTATCGTTAAGCTGTTCTTCATTTGACATGCCGCTCAGTATCGTCATAATACCATCCAAAGAGCCCACAAAACGAAATGCCCAAGAAGCAATACTTTTGTCGGGTTGCAGCTTTTTCATCATAGATTCAAGCTCCAAAGTGGTGCTTGCAAGCATACCTCCCTTGACAGTCTCCATTACAATGATGGGCATATTATGTTCCCTGAGTATTTCATACAGCTTGCCGGAATGAACAATAGGGCTGTTCCAGTCTGCATAGTTTAGCTGGATCTGTACAAACTCCACTTCTGGATGCTCGGAAAGAATCTTCTTTAATAGTGTTGGGGAGCCATGAAAAGAAAATCCCAAATGCTTTATCTGCCCTTTTTCTTTCTTTTCCATTGCCCATTCAAAGCAGTTATACTTAATATATATGTCATAATTGTTTCCCTCTTCTATGCTATGAAGCAGGTAGAAATCAAAATAGTCTACCCCTGCACGTTCAAGCTGTTCTCTGAATATACGGTCACAATCCTCAGCCTTTTTAATTTCCCATGCGGGAAGCTTTGTTGCAAGATAAAAGGAATCCCTTGGATAACGCTTAACAACAGTTTCCCTTACTGCAACTTCAGATTTTCCTCCATGGTACACATAGGCGGTATCAAAGTAGTTGAAACCCTTTTCCATATAGATATCCACCATCTTACATACCTGTGGCATGTCTATTTCACCGTCTTTTTCCGGAAGACGCATCAGTCCGAACCCCAGCTTTGGCATCTTATTTAAGTCAATAGCCATTTGATTTCCCTCCATACAAAAATTTTATATCGTTATATTAATTCCTTGTCTTGTGATTCACAATATTTTATTCTTATCTATTAACTATCCTCTTGCCTTTGCAGTCTATTTATATACCATAATACTTATTATACAATAAAAATATGATTTATTAAAACACTCCGTTGCGTCGGATGTATTAATAAATGTAAAGGTTTGCTTCACAATGTTTCTCCTTACACTTGATGAATATGCTTGTCAATAATTTAAATTTGGGATTGTAAAAAGCGTCCGATTGATATACAACCTGACGCGGGAGTTTGACCACGGTAAAAGCATGAACCCATCTCCTGCCAATACTCTCACAAGAGAGTTTTTTAAAATGCCATTTCAGCATTTAATATTCAGGCAAGAAAATCATTTTTTAAGAAATGCCCCC
>JAAYTO010000139.1 GCA_012523755.1 Clostridium sp.
CTCCCTTTGTATAATTTCTTACCCATTTAGTATAACCCCACTTTTCATTATCTATGGGTAACATCTTACTACAAAGGCTCAATAAAGTTTATCTGTAATTTATGCCATGGCTTAATCTTCCTTCATGATTTCACCGTGTGTCAACTCCTCTTAACTTACTGGATGCATTAAATAAATGAGAAGAAAAATATGCATCCTTCTAATAGAAAGAGAGAAAAATAAATCATATGTCAAGGGTTTGTATTATACTTTTTAGTGTGTCAGAAGATCTTTGCAGTAATCTGAACTCTTCATCACTTAAAGGTACTTTGAGTATTTTGTCTATGCCGTTCTTATTTACAATTGTCGGAACGCTCAGACATACATCGTTTATGTCATATTGTCCTTCTAAGAGGCTGGATACCGTAAGAATAGAGTTTTCGTTTCGCACAATAGCCTCAACAATTCTTCTAACGGCAAGGGCTACAGCATAATAGGTAGCACCTTTATTATTAATAATTTCATAAGCCGCATTTTTTACGCTTTCATATATTTTTTGTCTCGAAATCTGTTTTTCGCATCGATGACATTCGCTACAGAATTTATCCATAGGTATTCCGGCGATGTTTGAAAGGCTCCATGCGGCAACTTCTGTATCTCCGTGCTCACCAATGATGTATGAATGGACGTTTCTTACATCTACGCCTACATGCTCACCTAAAAGATAGCGAAACCTAGCAGTGTCTAAAACTGTTCCGGAGCCAATAACCTTGTTTTTTGGGAAACCGGATATTTTGTAAGTCACATAGGTTAATATGTCTACAGGGTTTGTTACTACTAAAAGAATGCAATTGGTATTGTATTTAATTATTTTTTCCACAATATCTTTAAAAACTGCGGTATTCTTTTTTACAAGATCGATTCTTGTTTCTCCTTCTTTCTGATTGGCTCCAGCGGTTATAATTACTATGTCCGAGCCGGCACAATCCTTATAATCCCCACGGTATATATCAACAGGCCTTACAAAGGGCATACCGTGGTTGAGATCCATGACTTCACCTTCAGCTTTTTTTTCAGTCATATCAATAAGAACAATTTCGGAAATCAATCCGCTGAGCATCAATGTATATTGTGGAACCTACAAAACCGGTTCCTATAATGGTTATTTTCTTTACTATCCTGTTTTCCATGCTTTAGTCTCCTTTATTTCCATTTTCGACAATTATATTATACCCTTCAAATGTACATAAAACAACATATGCTATGTGGAAGAGTGTACATTTTTCTTCACATTTATTTAATGCACCTATGTGGAATAATGTAATTATGCCTTATGGCTTGTGTAGCTGACTGGTGAAATATTTAGTCATTAAATTGCTTTTATTTTAATATTAATATTGATATAATAAGTTACAAAAAGTTAAAATCAGGTGATGAATTTATGGATTCAGAGATATTAGCAGTTGGGACAGAGCTATTAATGGGGCAAATAACAAATACGAATGCTCAATATATATCACAAAAGCTAAACAGTATTGGGGTCAACGTTTATTATCACAGCGTGGTGGGGGATAATTCCAAGCGGCTTAAAGAAAGCCTTTTAAAGGCATTGGACAGGTGCGATCTTGTTGTTATAACCGGTGGACTTGGACCTACACAGGACGACCTTACCAAGGAAACTGTTGCGGCTGTGCTTGAGAAAGAGCTGGTTTTGCACGAGGAAAGCCTTGCAAGAATCAGGTTTTATTTTAACAGAATGAACAGGAAAATGACCGACAATAATGTCAAACAGGCTTATTTTCCTGAAGGGGGCAAAGTAATTCAAAACAACAATGGTACAGCTCCGGGCTGTATTGTTGAGAGAGGTGAAAAGATTGTAGTGATGCTTCCAGGACCTCCAAAGGAAATGAAACCCATGTTGGATGATGCTGTCATTCCCTACCTAGAACAAAAATCCGGCTATAAAACCGTATCAAGGTATTTAAAGGTGTTTGGAATCGGTGAATCACAGCTTGAAGACAGTATTATGGATATGATTGACACACAGAAGGAGGTTACAATAGCTACATATGCAAGGGAAGGCCAGGTTACGGTAAGGCTTACTTCAAAATCTAAAACCTATCAAGAGGCGATGATGAGTATTAAGCCTGTGGAAGAAAAGATAGCAGATAGGCTGGGAGATAAGCTGTACAGCACGGAAGATGAGGATCTGGAGTATGTTGCATCAAAACTGCTTATTGAAAATGGAATTACTATTTCTATAGCAGAGTCCTGTACAGGAGGAATGATTTCATCAAGACTTACGGATGTGCCCGGTATATCAAAGGTTTTTAGCCGGGGGATTGTTTCATATAGCAATGAGTCAAAGATGGAAAACCTCGGAGTTTTGCCCGAAACTTTAAAAAAGTTTGGAGCCGTAAGTCAGGAGACTGCAGTTGAAATGGCTGAAGGCATAAGAAAAAGAGCACAAACGGATCTGGGAATTTCGGTTACGGGTATTGCTGGTCCTGACGGAGATGTGGATGGAAAGCCTGTCGGACTTGTCTATGTAGCTCTGTCGGATAAATCCGGGTGTGATTGCAGAGAACTGAGACTTGCGGGAAGCCGGGATAAAATAAGGAACATGGCGACCTTGCACGCTTTTGATATGATAAGAAGGTATGTGATGGGAGCGGTGGACAATAAATAAAAATTGTAAATGCATTGATGAAATGTCATGCCCGAGGAATATCATGAATTTTTTTTGAAGGCATTCCTTTTGTGAGATTGTGCTGTATAAGGAGAATTGGCTGGGAGAACATACAAATAAGGAGAATTGACTGGGAGGATATACAAATTGGGAAGCAATAAAAAGCTGACGGGTGCGGCACTTATTGTAATGTCATCCATTGTTGTAAGCAGAATAACTGGTTTTTTAAGAGAAATGCTTGTTCCGAACATGATTGGGGTAAACGAAGCAGGGGATGCTTACACCATTGCCTTTAGAATAACCGGTTTGATGTATGACATGCTTGTAGGAGGAGCAATTTCCGCTGCCCTTATTCCGATACTTTCGGGTTATATAGCAAAAAAAGATGAAGAAAACGGATGGAAAGCGGTGGGCACATTTATAAATGTTGTTATTGTTGCCATGTCTGTAGTATGTTTATCAGGAATTATATTTGCACCACAGTTGGTTTCACTGATTGCAGTGGGATTTGAAAGTGAAGCCCAAAAACAGCTTACGGTAGATCTGACTCGTATACTCTTTCCGTCAGTTGCGTTTTTGATGCTGGCAGGTCTTTCAAATGGAGTTTTAAATTCTTACCACAGGTTTGCGGCTGCAGCCTATGGCCCGTCAATATACAATATAGGAAGTGCCCTTAGCATATTATTATTCAGTAAAAGCCAATGGGGCGTGAGAGGTGTTGCCTTCGGAGTAATGGGGAGTGCAATAATCTATTTTTTATTTCAATTATCCTTTGCTTTCAGAAACCTTAGGCACTACAGGTTTAAATTTTATTTGAAGCATCCGGGCTTTTTCAGGTTATTAAGACTTGCAATTCCTTCTTTGATTTCCTCGGCGGTGGTACAGATCAATGCTGTTATAACCGGTACCTTTGCAACGCTTTTTGGTGTTGGAGGAGCAACGGCTCTTAACATTGCAGACCGAACATGGCAGATGCCCTATGGTATTTTTGCCCAAGGTATGGGCATTGCCATGCTTCCTACATTATCGTCAAATATTGCAACGGGCAAGATTGATGAGTATAAGGATACTCTTATGAAGGGAATAAAAACCGTCCTTCTTTTAACCATTCCGTCGGGTGTTGGATTTATTGTGCTAAAAGAGCCAATAATTAGAACAATATTCAAATTTACAAGCCTCTTTGACGAGGAGGCTGTTGTGGTGGCGGGAAGTATTCTAATGTTTTTTTCTATTGCACTTTTGAGCCAGTCGATTGTTACTGTCGTAAACAGGGCTTTCTATGCAATAAATGACACACTGACTCCTCTTTTAGTTGGAGGAAGCACCATTATTATTAATATTTCGTTAAGTGTTGTATTTTATCAAAGGACAAGCTTGGGTGTTGCGGGCATGGCTCTGGCATATTCCCTTGCGAGTGCATTAAATGCTTTTTTGCTTCTTACTCTTCTAAACAAAAAAATGAAAGGTATATATCTTTCGAACCTTTTGAAGTTTTTATTCAGGGTTGTTCCCGCTTCCTTGATTATGGGAGGTATTCTTTTCTTAATTGATATTTTTATTGATATGGATACAGGCTCAAAGCTTATGCAGGTTACGGGTTTAACCCTTGAAATAGCGGTAGGAGTGCTGGTTTATTTCACCGTTGTTCTTTTAATGAGGGTAGAGGAGGCAACCTATGTAAAAGACAAGTTTATATCAAAGATTAAGAGTTTGGTAAGAAAAAAAGCTTAGTTTTGCAGTGTCTGTAACGGAAATTAAAATTTCTACCCAGATAATTCACGGTGAAATCATGAAGGAAGATTAAGCCATGGCATAAATTACAGATAAACTTTATTGAGCCTTTGTAGTAAGATATTACCCATAGATAATGAAAAGTGGGGTTATACTAAATGGGTAAGAAATTATACAAAGGGAG
>JAAYTO010000140.1 GCA_012523755.1 Clostridium sp.
ATGCAGGTAACAACAAGTGAAGATTCTTCCATAGCAGGAATGGTTCATCACAAGATACATGACTACAGATGGACAGCATTGGGTATGTTACCTCACGAAGATCCACAACCTCGTTATTTAAGACCTGTTAGTACAGCTGCAACTCTAAACTTTGCAGCAACTCTTGCACAGAGTGCCCGTCTATGGGAAGAATTCGATCCTACTTTTGCTGCTGATTGTTTGGCAAAGGCTGAAATAGCATGGCAGGCAGCATTGGATCATCCTGAAATATATGCAGAGTATACTCCGGGAAGCGGTGGCCCCGGTGGTGGACCATACAATGACGACTATGTTGGAGACGAGTTCTATTGGGCAGCTTGTGAGCTTTATATAACAACTGGTAAATCTGAATATAAGGATTACTTAATGAGCTCATCTCACTATCTTGAAATGCCTGCAAAGATGGGCGGCACCAACGAAGATGACGGATTATGGGGCTGCTTCACTTGGGGAACTACAGCAGGCTTAGGAACCATTTCCTTGGCATTAGTGGATAACGGTTTACCGGCTTCAGAAATTCAGAAGGCGAAAAGTAATATAGCCCAAGCGGCTGATGCATGGCTTGCTAATATTGAAGACCAAGGATACAGATTGCCGATCAAACAGGCAGAAACAATTGAAAGCGGTTATCCATGGGGTTCAAACTCCTTTATTCTAAACATGATGGTGGTTATGGCCTATGCCCGTGATTTCACCGGAAATGATAAATATTATAACGGAATATTGGACAGCATAAGCTACCTGTTAGGAAGAAACGCAATGGATCAGTCTTATGTAACAGGATATGGTTCACGTCCGCTCTCAAATCCTCATGACAGGTTCTGGACTCCACAGACGAGTGCAAAATGGCCGGCACCACCAGCAGGTATAGTTTCTGGAGGACCAAACTCTCGTTTCCAGGATCCGACAATAAATGCGGCTGGTTTGAAGGATACACCTCCGCAGAAGTGCTTTATTGACCATACTGACTCATGGTCAACAAACGAGATAACTGTTAACTGGAATGCTCCTTTTGCATGGGTTGCAGCTTATCTTGACGAGAATCAGGGTGTTGTTATTACAACAAATTATGGTGATGTAAATGCTGACGGTGATGTTAATTCTACAGACGTAACAATTTTGAAGAGGATTGTTCTTCGTAAGTATAACGGTTCATATGATGAAAAAGCAGCAGATGTTAATACTGATGGTTCAGTAGATTCAACTGACGTTACAATCCTTAAGAGATTTGTTCTTAGAAAAATAAAGGAATTACCATTTTAATAAAATTACCATATAAATTAAATAATATTGACTAAAAGCTCGAGGTGTTATCACCTCGGGTTTTTTTTACCTAATATTAGTAAAAGGTACTGTCAGTATATGAATTGAAAGTCTCTCCCTTTCCGTACCGTATTAACTGGCGGCTACAACTTGCTTCACAATGTTTCTTCCGCATTTTTCTTTACTTAAATAACATATGCCTTGGATTGATCAAAAAACTTGACATTCGCACGATATGCTTATATATTTAAATTATAGAGTTGTATAGTTTTTACTGCTATAACCATTATTTCTTCAAAGCAATATCTCCATCAATTAACAAATATTCGTTTTTCAAAAATTAATATATTAAGTAGTTTAAAATGAAGCTTTATAGATTTTCAAACTAATAAATAATTGAGCTATAAAGGAGGTGAATTCTACGAGGGTTGACAAACCTTAAATTTATTGGTTTGAGGCTTCGTTTTCTAGGACATGTAAATGTTTAATAGGAGGGAGAAATATGATGTTTAGAAAGTCAATAAGTTTTGCTATTGTATTGACATTTTTATTGACATGCTTGCTGCCTTCAACAGTTTTTGTATACGCTGTAGAGGATAATTCTTCAGTTTTACCACCTTACAAAAATGACCTTTTATATGAAAGAACTTTCGATACCGGACTTTGTTTTCCATGGCATATATGTGAGGACTCTGGAGGAAAATGTGATTTTGAAGTGGTTGACGTTCCTGGACAACCTGGTAACAAAGCATTTGCCATAACAGTTCTTGAACCGGGTGAAAACAAGTGGAGCGTCCAGATGAGACACAGGGGCATTACTCTTGAACAAGGTCATACATACACCATAAGATTGAAGCTCTGGGCAGAAAAAGCCTGTAAAGCGGATATAAAAATAGGGCAGATGGCTGATCCCTATGAGGAATACTGGAACAATAAGTGGACTTCCTATAGTCTTACACCAGGCGAGGTATTGGAAATTGAAGAAACCTTTACAATGATAGCACCAACAGATGACACATGTGAATTTACATTCCATTTGGGAGGTGATAAGGCTGGGACTGTACCCTATAGGATTTTTCTTGATGATGTATCCCTCTACGATCCGGAGTTTACAAAACCTGTTATCGAGGAGCTGAAGCAGCCTGACGTACGTGTTAATCAGGTGGGTTACTTACCGGAAGGTAAAAAGGTTGCTACTGTAGTATGTGATTCAAATCAGCCTGTTAAATGGAATCTTTTAAATGCCGCAGGTGTTGTTGTCATGGAGGGCTTTACAGAGCCGATAGGTCTTGATGAGGACTCACAGGATAAAGTTCACTGGCTTGATTTTTCTGACTTTACAACCGAGGGAATTGGCTATAGGTTTGAGCTTCCAACTGTGGATACTGTAACGAATTATAGCCATCCTTTTGATATTCGCTCAGATATTTATTCACAGATGAAATATGATGCTCTTTCATTCTTCTATCACAAGAGAAGTGGTATAGAGATTAAAATGCCCTATGCGGGAAGAGAAGATCTCGTAAGACCGGCAGGACATGTTGATAAAGGAGAAAACATGGGGGATGGAAGTGTTCCTACTTGGCCACAAGATGACGAGTATGCAGGAATTTCCCAAAAGAACTATTCAAAGAATGTAATCGGTGGATGGTATGATGCCGGTGACCATGGTAAATATGTTGTAAACGGCGGTATTGCTGTTTGGACAATGATGAATCAGTATGAAAGAGCTAAAATTAACGGTCTTGAAGATTGGGGACCTTATAAAGACGGCGGAATGAACATACCTGAGCAGGATAATGGTTATCCTGATATTCTTGATGAAGCAAGATGGCAAATAGAGTTCTTTAAGAAAATGCAGGTAACAACAAGTGAAGATTCTTCCATAGCAGGAATGGTTCATCACAAGATACATGACTACAGATGGACAGCATTGGGTATGTTACCTCACGAAGATCCACAACCTCGTTATTTAAGACCTGTTAGTACAGCTGCA
>JAAYTO010000141.1 GCA_012523755.1 Clostridium sp.
CGTCGGTTCAGGATTTTGCCTCCAGCTTCCTTCAGATTCCACGTCGCCGTGGACACCCTTGCTCTTGGCTAACGGTTCCTACTACCAAGCCCGTAGTGGACTTTCACCACCAAGTTGTTGCCCATGCTGGGCACACATAACAAAACTAAGAGGTCAATGTCTCTTAGCTTTATTAATAAAATTTAAGTTTTACATCTAAAGAAACTGTAATTTCACAAACCTATATATGAATTATTCATATTTGTAGCTATAGCTGTAATATGATATCCGTTTATTATCGATCTTGGTTAATACAACACCAATTATGCTGGCATTAACACTATCTAAAGCCTTCTTTGCACGTTTAGTTATTTCTATTCTTGTCTCATTACTTGCCAGAACAAGAATAGTACCGTCAGTGACCCCAGCAAGTATTGCTGCATCAGTTACCTGTCCTATAGGAGGTGTATCTATTATTATTATATCATATTCTTTTTTCAGTTCCTCGAGCAATTGAATCATTCTCTTTGAATTAAGCATTTCTGCTGCATTTGGAGGAACAGGTCCACTGGTCAATATTTGAAGATTAGAGTTCTGGTCATATTTTAAAGTATTGATTTTGCTTCTTTCTTTTTCACTGGTAAGTGCATTGGTCAGACCTTCCTTATTCTCTATTCCAAAATAAGAGTGTACCTTTGGCTTTCTTAAATCTGCATCTATAATTAGAACCTTACTGCCGGATCTCGAAAGAGTAACTGCGAGGTTTACTGCCGTAACTGTCTTTCCGTCACCCATTGTGGGACTTGTTACAACTATTGTTTTTAATTCCTTATCCACACCTGCATATTGAAGGTTTGTACGAAGCTCCCTAAATGCCTCTGTAGCAGGTGCCTTCGGATTGTTTTGGGTAATAAGATTCTTAAGGTATTGCTTTTCAAGAACCTTCTCATCTTTTGACTTTCTCTTTCCTCTCTTGCCACCCTCGAATAAAGGTATTGTACCAATAACATTAAGTCCAAGCTGACCTTCTACATCTTCAGGCTTCTTGAATGTATGATCAACATATTCAAGAAGGTATATAAGCAATATTCCTGACAGCAGCCCTAAAACACCCGCAACGCTAACATTCATCCTTTTATTGGGTTTAACCGGTTTACTCGGAACCTTTGCTGTATCTATAACCTGAACATTATTGACCTCTATGATTTCTTTTGCTAAGTGCTGAATTATGGTCGCAAGCTCATTTGCCACATCCGCAGCTCGTTCTTTATCTGTATCCGCATAACTTATACTGAAGATTCGAGAGTCCTTAACCGTCTTAACACTAACATTACCTTGAAACACATTTACAGGTACTCCAAGCTTCTTCTCTATTTCCTCTGCAACAGTTCGTGACATTAATAACTCTCTGTAGTCTGCTACCAACTGATTGTTTACTTGAATATCTGCAAAGCTAAAATCAACCTTTTGTCTTTCCTTACCGAGAAAAAGTGTCGTTTCAGCAGTATAAACAGGCTTTAGATAATATTGTGTTATTAAATATGCTGAGGTTGTGGAAAGGACAAAACATAGTACAATTAAATACCACTTTTTTAAGAGCAAATATAACAACTCACGTATATCTATATTAATAAAATCATTTTTATCCATTAATAGCTAACCCCTTTGCTAGAATTATTTTGACCCTTTTCAAACTTCTCCTATTTTATTTTTTTACCTTTATTATTTTATCTATATTACATATTACTGTCAACCTTTTACAAAATCAAATCAGATATATTTTTTTATTCTTCATTTAATATATATGAATACCTATAAAACAATATTTTAGCTCTCTCATAATCAGCTCCAAGAGTATCTCTGAGGTATTTCTTTGCCTTTTCTGTTTCTTCGTTAGAATATCCACCACTTCCAAAACTCTGTAAATAAGCTATATCAACCTTTGAATAAATCCTTCTGAAGTCACTTAAATCTTCATCTAGTATTTCATTCCTGTGTTCCCGAATCTTTCTTTCAATCCACTCCTCCGATCCTTTTGTCATTGGAGACGAAGCAGACGGTAAATCGTCTGTTTCCACTGTCACAGTTGCTGTGGGTGTAATAAGCTTTTCCTGAGTTGTAGTGTTTTGAGGAGGCGTGCTTAATTCCGTAACGGAGTATATATTCTCTCCACTAGCAGAAGGAATGGGGTTCTGTTTACCATTATGCGTATGCGGTGCCTTAGTTGGTTGAGTGTTTGCATTACTGGTATTTCTGTTCAATAGTATTGGAACAACAAGTCCACCAGCTATAGTCAGCAATATCACCAGTATAACAACAATCACTTTCTTCATTACTTTACTCCTTTAAAACCATTAATAGAATAGCATATTTATACTATTGACTATATATTAAGTACTCATACCATTATCTTTTACATATTAGGTCTCAGGCTTCTTAACATTTCGACTATAAACGAACCTTTATTTACAGCACTCATTCTTTCAACTTCCTTATTCTCAAATACCAGAACAGGGTTTTTATAAAAAATTATATCCGTATTTTCAGCACCGCAAATTTCAATTAAAACCTTTTCAACATCCTTTACCGCGGGAATCGGTCTTCTGCCTCCATGAGCATCATTAGCAATAAGATGTACCATTCCCTCTTTGAGTAACCGTATTGCTTCCTTTCGAACTTCTTTTCCATGAACCCCCATCAAGCTACCCGAATTAATCTGCAATAAAGCTCCCTTCTCAACAGCTTCCTTTATAATACCACTTTTTCTATATTGAATACTGTAACGTTCAGGATGAGCTATTATAGGTATGTACCCCTCTAATTGCATAGAAAACAATAGGTTTGACATGTATTTAGGTACATTTTCGAAGGAAAACTCTATTAAAACATACTTCGAGTTGTTCAAGGTAATTATCTCACCCTTTTTTATTCTATCAACCGTATCATCCGATGCAAAAACCTCCATGCCCGGGTAAATACCAAGTTCAATTCCTTGTTTATGTAATTCGTCGGTTAATTGAGAAATTTTCTTATTAATGCACTCAGGTGTTGGCTTCAAATCATAATCCCCAATAAAATGCGGAGTTGCAATTACCTTACTAACACCTTTCTCTTTGAGTTTTCTGGATAATACAACTGCTTCTTCAACTGTTCTTGGTCCATCATCCACCCCATCAAGAATATGACAATGTATATCTACCATCATTTTTTTCAATCCTTTTTTATTATGTTAGAAAATATTTATAAGTACGTTATATCAATTGCTACTTCCTGCCACGACAAAACTAAATTTTATTAAATATGAAGATTCGTCTCTCAATTCACTGCAGTTAATAAAAAAATTACTCCCGCCATATGAATCAGGCAGTTGGACATTCGCCCAACTGCCTTGAATAATTTCAAACCAATTATTACTGCGAAGCCTCTTCTGTAGTCTCTTCTTCAGTTGTCGATTCATCTGAATCCTCTTCCTCTACAACATCAGCTTCTTTTTCTTCAATAGCTTTTAACAAAACCGTAAATGCTTCAGCCCGTGTAACATTTCTCTTAGGCTTAAATGTGTTGTCAGGGTATCCAGCTACAAAAGCCATTTCAACGGATTTTACGACAAACGGTTTAGACCAGTCTCCGATCTCATCGCTATCAATAAATTCTAGTTCAAGGTTTTCTGAGCTTCCATACTTAAATGCTTGCATTATCAGTACAACCATTTCTTCTCTTGTAAGATTATTGGATGCTCTGAACGTATTGTCTTCATATCCGTATATAATACCGTTATCAACTCCCGTCTGCACAAAGCCTATTGCCCAAGACGGAATTTGGTCTGTATCCTTAAATTTCAATGTTATAGTCTCAGCAGGTTGCAACCCGGCTGCCAGTACAACTATAACTGCCATCTCAGCTCTTGTAATTTCAGCATCAGGTTTGACACTTCCATCAGGATAACCATGTATTATTCCTCTTTCAGCTAACCTGATAATATTTTCCTCAGCCCAATGACCTGCAATATCATTAAATGGGGCCGCTGGCATTGTCTGTACCGGTTGTGTTACTTCAGGAGTCGTTGCCGATGTTGGTGTCGGTGTCGAATCCGACGGTTTCTTTGTTTGTTTTGATGTAGGCTTCGACGTTGCAACAGGGCTCGTCGGAACTGAGCTTGTCGGAGTCGTAATCACCGGTGTCGTGCTCGTCGGAGTTGGACTAGGACTTTGCGGTGCTGTACTTGTCGGAGTCGGGCTTGGACTTTGTGGTGTTGTGCTTGTCGGTGTCGGACTCGGACTTTGTGGTGTTGTACTCGTCGGAGTCGGGCTCGGACTCTGCGGTTTAGTACTTGTCGGAGTCGGACTCGGACTCACTGGTTTAGTGCTTGTCGGTGTCGGACTCGGACTTTGCGGTGTCGTTCCACCAGGATAAGGAAGTGTTCCTATATATACACTCTTACCGTATTGATCCTTTAAATACTTCTTGAAGTAGTAAATTTCAATGTCATCATTTGCATTAACTATGTCCTCAGCTACAGCCAGGAAGGAATCAAAATCTGTTACCCCCCTGCTTTCCAATGATTTAATCAATGAAATCAGATAATCAAGGTTGCTTATCAAACTGTCATTATCAGGTTTTAAGAAATCGACCTTATACATATTACTCTTTCCATCTGTAACCATTGGACCTGTTAAAACAGATACATATTCCAGTGATTTAACTACAAATTTGATACCTGTATTGTCGTTGCAGTTTCCTGTAATTTCATAGTTAATATCACCAGCCAGGCTTGAGAAATTACTTGTATTTATTGAAATCCCTGTCAAGTCAAAGAGTTTAATCAATCCTTCAATTTTCGCCCTATTGCTTTGCGAGAAACTTGCGTATACTCTAAGAGCATTCTCCATATCGGAATCGGATATGGACACTCCTAAGATTATTTGTGCTTTATTTACATAAGAAGTATAGTTGCTTGAAGTTACCTTTACAAGTACTTCATTTACAAACTGTATCCTCTTTGATTGCGGAAGATTTAATACCGCAAGCAATACCAGTTGTAACGGATCTTTCGGCACCGGTAAACTACCTGCATAAGCACTGGCACCAAGCTCATCATTAAGAAACTTCTTAAAGGAATAAATCTCTAAATAAGAATTTGCATTTATCTCATCTTCGAAATATTCAACAAATCCATCAAAGTCATTAACTCCTCTATCATTAAGGGCATCCACGGATTTCAACATTTTATCCATTGCACCTTTAAATGATACATTTCCATCTACTCTGATGTCCAGCTGGTATATATCTGAGTCACCATCGTAGAATACAGGTTGAGAGTTAAAGGTTTTAAAGCTCTTGAATACTTCTACAAACAGTTTAAAGCCATCGTTGTTCGAGGAATCGCCTGTAACAAGGAAGTTTATCCTTTTTGTAATATCAGGGAATTCTGCTGTATTGTATGAACCTTCCGGTAAAGCAAAGGTCTTAATCATTTCATTGAGTGTACTCTTATATGAAGAAGGATATTTAGCATATGTTTCAAGGGCTTTTTCAGTATCGGCATCGGAAACACATACCCCAAGAATCCTCTTTGCATTAATTACGTAATTCTTGTAATTAGCTGGAGTAAGCTTAGCAAGGATATCATTAATAAATTGTTCTCTTTTCTCTGCTGACAGGTTTAGCAGTTGTAACAATACCCTGTGTAAAGGTTCAAAATCATCAGGCTTTGGTAAATTGCCCGAATATGCACTACTTCCAAACTCTTCTTTAAGGAATACCTTTAAATTGTAAATCTGTGAATAAGCATTTGTATTGATTTCATTCTCCATATAAGCTACAAATTCATCAAAATTGGTAATGCCTTTTGACTCAAGAGATTGTATTGATGAAATAAGTATATTCAACTTGCTCTTCAATGCATCATTTCC